>NZ_RZOJ01000065.1:0-21644 GCF_003998845.1 Mesorhizobium sp. M4A.F.Ca.ET.022.05.2.1
TTCGACGACTTCGAGTTCGGTCTCGGCGGTCTTGGCTTCCTCAACCGTGATGACGCCTTCGTTGCCGACCTTCTGCATCGCTTCGGCGATCATCTTGCCGACCGAAGCATCGCCGTTGCCGGCGATGGTGCCGACCTGGGCAACCTCTTCGGAGGTCTTGATCTTCTTGGCGTTCTTGATCAGGGTCGCAACGACGTCGGTTACCGCGAGGTCGATGCCGCGCTTCAGGTCCATCGGGTTCATGCCGGCGGCAACGGCCTTGTGGCCTTCCTGGACGATCGACTGCGCCAGAACGGTCGCGGTCGTGGTGCCGTCGCCAGCGATGTCGTTGGTCTTCGAAGCAACTTCGCGGACCATCTGCGCGCCCATGTTTTCGAACTTGTCCTCAAGCTCGATTTCCTTGGCGACGGTGACGCCGTCCTTGGTGATGCGCGGGGCGCCGAACGACTTGTCGATGACCACGTTGCGGCCCTTGGGGCCGAGCGTGACCTTCACCGCGTCAGCGAGGATGTTGACACCGCGCAGCATGCGCTCGCGGGCATCGCGGGAGAATTTTACGTCTTTGGCAGCCATTTTTAGCTCCTGGCAGGGGCTTCAATCGAGCCCGGGAATTCAGTTGACGAAAGGGCCTGATATGAGCCGATGATGCCCATGATGTCGGATTCCTTCATGATCAGAAGGTCTTCGCCATTGAGCTTGACTTCCGTGCCCGACCACTTGCTGAACAGGATGCGGTCGCCGGCCTTGACGTCCAGCGGGACCAGCTTGCCAGCTTCGTCACGAGCGCCGAAGCCGACAGCGATGATCTCGCCTTCCTGCGGCTTTTCCTTTGCCGTGTCGGGGATGATGATCCCGCCAGCGGTCTTGGATTCGGATTCGACCCGGCGAACGACCACGCGGTCATGCAGCGGGCGGAACTTCGACTTTGCCATTTTCGGATTTTTCCCTGGTGCGCTGTTGAGGGGTTTTTGTTAGCACTCGCGATGGACGAGTGCTAACGCGATAGTGAGGTAGGCTGTAAGCGGGCACTCGTCAAGACGGACGAGGGCAGGCGAGGAGCTCTGGCCCCCTCCCCGGTGGAACCCAACGCATACGCGGCATCCGCGTTGATGGCTGCGAGCCCCACATTTCCATTGAATTCGGCGTCATGACGCCAACTTGCTCGCGCCGCTTCCAAGTCGTCAGTCGTGCTGCCGTCAGCACGAACATAGGGCTGCGCTTCACTTCCCGTCGAAGCCGCGGCAAGCAGCGTCGCCGTCAGCACGCTCCTTTGCAGATGCTTGCCAAAGGTGGACAGTGAGCGCACCTGCGCCGGGCTGTTGGTGCGAACGTAAGACGTCATTGACAACTCCTTTTTGCAAGTCGAGCCCCTTCTCCACCTTCGGCCGCCGTCGACGCGAAGAAGTCCGCATCGCGTTGAAGACGAGCTGCGAAAAAGAGAAAGATGTGTTTGATGGCTGCGGCCCCAACGGTGCCTTCAGATTTGAGATCACTTCCGCCGCGAGCGGCTGAAGCTCCTCGCAACGTCAAATCGAATCTGCTGCCAAGCCTCCAGGAAAGGAGAGCATTGCTCATCTCGCGCTTGTGCATGCAGTCAACCTTCGATCCGTGTTGCCACATCAAGAGCAAATGCCGTGCCAAAGCTCACTGGGAAGTGAACGCATGGCTCTCCCTGAAAACCTCACAAATCCAGCATGGTCAATTGTGCGGAACCCGACATGCGTCTTCTGCCACTGTCAGCTTTCGGACAGGCATGACGCGTTTCGCGCCGACCACCGGTCGATCGGTTTTGGGGCCGGTCTGTTCGCCTCATAAGAGCGCGTTACATTGCGTAGCGGTTTCCCGAGCGCCGCCACATGACACTGGACCTGCAGGTAGCACCGGCTTCTCATCCAGCCTTACTTTGGCCCCCTCGCGTATCAAATTCCCGCTGGCGAGCCCTGCTTTCATAGATCGCACCATGCCGGATGTCTGCTCTGGCGCCCGACCCGCTGGCACGATCTCGATCCGGCATAAGGGCGCAGCATCTTTGCAGGCCGTTTCATCCCGGCGTCCTGCTTGGCTGACAGACCGCACTTGGCGAGCGGTCTCCATGCTCTCTCCAAGGACCATCCCTGCGGCTGGCTTGTCGACCTATGGGCGGGTCCGGCCGCCCGAAACCCTCGCGCCATCAGCTTTTTTCCCCGCCGCCTGCGGCGGCTTCCTCGCGCCGCTTCGCTCACAAAAAAGCTGCCCGCTCGGGTCCTTCACTGTCGCTGCGGCCCTGTCGGATTCAGGCGGTCCTGACGCGCCCATTACGGTGCGCCATCGCAGGGGATGGTCCCCGGCGAAACCACAAAAGGAGACTTCGAAATGACCGCGATCGGTTACGTCAACAAGCAGGAAAACGGCGCCTACAAGGGCCAGTTCAAGACGCTCAGCGTCCGCGCCGACATCGATATCGTCCCCAACCAGGCCAAGAGCGCCGATAACCATCCCGACTTCCGGGTGCTTACGCAAGGGGTCGAAGTCGGCGCTGGCTGGATCCGCACCGGCGAGACTTCCGGCAAGGATTATGTGAGCCTGTCGATTGCAGCGCCGGAGTTCGGACCGCGCAAGCTCTACGCCAATCTCGGCCGAGCCGCCGGCCAGGACGATCACGACACCTACGCCATCATCTGGAACCCGGCCGACTGACCGGCCGAGATAAGAGCCTCGCGCCGCAGCCCCGGCGCGGGGCTCATTCCCAGGAGTTCCACCCAAACCCCGTCCGCCCTAAAGGGCGGCGAAAACTCTCCCCCGACTCTTCGCCCGTCCCCGAGACGATCTCCCTCGCCCATCCTCGCCCTCGCTTGTCCGAAGCGAAACGAGGATCATCATGGACGACGAAAACGAACGCGCGGCCCGCGCGAAAAAGGGCAGCCCGTTTCTCAGCACAGCCCAAGCCGCCTTCTATATCGGGCTCTCCCAGCGCACGCTCGAAAAGATGCGGCTCAAGGGCGGCGGCCCGAAATTCCGCAAGCACGGCCGCTATGTCCGCTATCACATCGACGAACTCGACCATTGGTCGAAAGGACACCCGCAGCACTCCATCGCCGGCGATGGCAAGGCCGGTTCCGGCCAGGGCGGCACGGGAGGCCGTTCATGAGGCGGCGCCCTTCCATCCATCTGATCGGCAGCCGCCTGAGGCGTGTTCGAGCCCGTAAGACGGTCGCCTTGGCCGCGGCCGGTCTCGGTCTTTTGGGCTTCACGGCGCTGGGAAAGCCCGCCCCTTGGCTGGTCTGGAACGCCTCGGCCAGCGCGCCGATCGGCCTTTACCGCATCGCTGCGGGAGCGCTGGCGCGTGGCGATCTCGTGCTCGTGCGCCCGCCTGAATACGCGGCGTATCTCGCCGCCGAGCGCAGCTATCTGCCTCGCAATGTGCCGCTGGCAAAACGTCTTGCAGCGCTGCCGGACGATAATGTCTGCGCCTTCAATGACGCCATCATCATCGGCGGCGACATCGTCGCGCGCCGGCTCAAAATCGACGCCGAAGGCCGACCTTTGCCATGGTGGAACGGCTGCCGAGCGCTCGGGGATAACGAGGTTTTCCTGCTCGGCAGCGACAAAAACCGCTCCTTCGACAGCCGCTATTTCGGGCCTGTTCCCACTCAAAATGTCATCGGGAGGCTCGTACCACTATGGACCGAGTGACCCTCCTCTTGTTGGGCATGATCGCCATTGCGCCATGCGCCTGTTCCGCCTCGACCGGCGCTGAGCCGGTCGCCATCTCCCAAAGTCCGCAGCTGCGAAAGTGGCAGACGTTGGTATCGGAAGCAAGCCGGCGCTTCCATATTCCCCAAGCCTGGATCTATGCCGTCATGGCTGCCGAAAGCGGCGGCAAGACAATGCGCGGCGGCCGCCCCATCACCTCCCCCGCTGGCGCCATGGGCCTCATGCAGGTGATGCCCGGCACCTATGAAGAGATGCGGGTCGAACACGGCCTTGGGCCTAACCCCCACGATCCGCGCGACAATATCCTGGCCGGCACGGCCTATCTCAGTGCCATGTATGACCGCTTCGGATTTCCTGGCCTGTTTGGCGCCTACAATGCCGGTCCCGAGCGCTACGACGAGCATTTGAAGCGTGGCAAACCGCTGCCAGAAGAGACCGTCGAGTACCTCGACCAACTCAAGGCGGCCGGAGTTTCGGCGGCCGACATCGAGGCGTTCGAAAGCCAATCTGTCGCTCCAAAGGCGCAAATCGCTCCTCTCGGACGGTCGCTGTTCTTCATTCATGACGGTGTTCACTCAGGCGTGCGAAACGGCGATCTCTTCGTGCCGCTCGGCAAGGACGGCGCGCAGCCGAAGGAGCCGGTGCGTTAGCCATGGCGGACGGGGGCGCGTCTGGCGGGGCTGGGCGCGGAAGGCAAGATAAAGGTACCGCCTCCAGGAGGCGGTTAAATCTTTGTCTGCACATCGTTTTTCCGGGAGGCTGCCGCCGGTGCCAAGAGGGTTTGACGTGTAAGTGTCTGATTTTGCTTGATATGTCTGGGAGGCTCGCATTAAGGATGACGAGTTCAGGCCGAAGCTCGGCAAAATCGGGTCGCGCGGCTCGAAGGCCGGCAAACGCTATGCCGGCCAGGTTCGTGCGGCGATCAACCGGGCTGGCGGCCGGCCGCAACGCGGTGGTCGCTTCACAGGAAGCCGGACAGGGCGCGGCGGGGCGGCCGCCGCACTGCTGAAATCGCGCGACCGGTATGCCGCCTTCCGCCAGCGCCGGGTGATCGTCAAGGCGCGGGTCGTCAAGCTCGCCGGCAAGGGCGCGGACGGGGCGCGTGCCCATCTACGCTATCTTCAGCGCGACGGGGTCACCCGCGAAGGTGAACCTGGCGAGCTCTACGGCGCCGACAGCGGCCGCGTCGACGGCAAGGCGTTCATCGATCGCGCGGACGGCGACCGCCATCAGTTCCGCTTCATCGTCGCTGCCGAAGACGGCATCGAGTACGACGACCTCAAGGCGCTGACGCGGCGGCTCATGGCGCAGATGCAGGAAGACCTCGGCACGAAGCTCGACTGGGTCGCGGTCGATCATTTCAACACCGGCCACCCGCACAGCCACATCATCGTCCGTGGCAGGGACGACCGTGGCGAGAACCTGGTCATCGCGCGCGAATATATCTCATCTGGCATCCGCGAGCGGGCGGCCGAGCTGGTCAGCCTCGATCTCGGTCCGCGAACCGACCGCGAGATTGAGCTTCGCCTGCGCCGGGAAATGGAGCAGGAACGCTTCACCAGCATCGACCGTCGGCTGCTCAGCATGCGTGATGATGACGGCCTGGTCTCGCCGGGCGGTCCCGACGCCATTCGCCAGACGCTGCACCAGGGACGGCTGCGCAAGCTCGAGCGGATGGGTCTGGCCGCGGAGGTCGGCGCTGGCTCCTGGCGCCTCGACGATGAGCTCGAAGCCACGCTGCGCCGCACCGGCGAACGCGGCGACATCATCAAGACCATGCACCGCGAACTGACCGGCAAGGGGCTTGCCCGCAGGGCCGCCGACTGGGTGATCCACGATCGATCCGGCGAGCCCGTCCAGTCTCTCGTCGGTCGCGTTGTCGCGCGTGGACTGGCCGACGAGATCAATGACCGCCATTACATGATCGTCGACGCCGTCGACGGTAAGAGCCATTGGATCAACATCGGTAGAGGCGAGGCGATGGAAACGATGCCTAATGGCTGCATCGTGCGTGTCGCGCCAAGGAACACCGAGCCGAGGCAGGTCGATCGTACCATCGCCGAAATCGCCGCCGCGCATGGCGGCCGTTACGACGTCGATATGCACCTGAAGCATGACCCATCCGCCACCGAGAGCTTTGCGCGAACGCATGTGCGGCGGCTGGAGGCGATCCGCCGCGCGACCGGCGGCGTCGAGCGAGAGCCGAACGGCACCTGGCTCATCGCGCCGGACCATCTCGATCGCGTCGCGAATTATGAGGGCCAGCGGGCCAGGGCCGAGCCTGTCGTTGCCGACAAGCTCTCCTCAATGGCGCTGGAGCGACAGGTCAGCTTCAACGGCGCCACCTGGCTCGACCGGGAGCTGGTTGCCGATAGACCCGAGCCTTTGCACGGATCCGGCTTCGGCCGCGACGTGAGAGAGGCGCAAGCTCGCCGGCGGCAGTGGCTGATCGCGCAAGGCCTCGCGCATAAAGAACAGGATGGGATCGTCTATCGAGCCAACATGCTTTCGATCCTGCGCCAGCGAGAACTGAACCGTGTTGCTGGCCAACTGTCGGAGGAACTTGGCCTGCCCTATGCCGAAGCGCGATCCGGAGGACGAGTAGAGGGTACGCTCCGCCGCTCCGTCGAGCTTGCCAGCGGAAAATATGCCGTCGTTGAAAAGTCGCGCGAGTTCACGCTGGTGCCATGGCGGCCGGTGCTTGAGCGCCATGTGGGCAAGGAGGTCTCCGGTGTCGTAAGTGGGGAGGGGATTTCATGGACCGTCGGCCGGCAAAGGAGCGGACCTGGTGTTTCGTGAGATGGTGTACAGCTTTTTAGCCAGCGGCGCGGGCAGCCATGCGAGCCCGCGTAGACCTTATGGCCGCACGCCCGCAATCGGTCGCATGGACCTGCCAGGCGGGGCGGCTTTGGAGCGTTCGGACCCGACACGCTGCGTGAGTGGCCAGACTTCGAGCGCTCGAAGATGCGGACTGTTGTCTGCTGGCCGGCGTTATTCCGGCTGGCCTATGACCGCGGCGCAACAGTTCACCGCTGAAGTTGCCACGGGCGAACATCGACAAGAGAAAAAACACCATTGCGCGATACAAATCGCCGTTGAAAGCGTTTAGGTTGCATGCGCTTCGCCAAGTAAACGGATACCCCAGAAGAGAGCCATGACCACGGCCCGCCATATCGTGACGCTGCTTAAAAGCCACATTGCCGGCGACGAGGATCGTTTCCTCTCTATCGCGATGCAGCTTGCTGCGCATGAGGCACGTCAAGGCCATGGTAAGCTTGCTCAGGAGCTCAAGGATCTGGTCGACGCAGCCAAGAGCAGGGACGCCCGGATTGTCAAGAGCAGTCGGCCGGTTCCCCTTTTTCAGCCAAAGGGCGAGCTCGCAGGGCTCCTGCATGTGCGCTATCCGGACCTGCGACTGACCGACATGATTTTGCCGGACAGTCTGCGCTCGCGCCTGCACCGCGTGCTGGGAGAGCAGCGCCAACAAGCAAGCTTGCGCGAGCACGGGCTTGTTCCCCGTCGCAAACTGCTTCTGGTCGGCCCGCCAGGATCAGGCAAGACGATGACCGCATCGGCATTGGCCGGGGAGCTTCATCTGCCCCTTTTCACGATCGTCCTCGATGGTTTGATCACCAAGTTCATGGGAGAGACTGCCGGAAAGCTGCGGCTTGTTTTTGATGCAATGCAGGCGACGCGGGGCGTCTACTTCTTTGACGAATTCGATGCCATCGGCGCGCGTCGAGGCGAACGCCAGGATGTTGGCGAGATTCGGCGCGTGCTGAATTCGTTTCTGCAGTTTCTCGAGCAAGACGACAGCCACAGCCTGATTATTGCGGCAACAAATCATCCCGAGCTGCTCGACAGAGCTTTGTTCCGCCGTTTCGACGATGTCATCGAATACGCCGTGCCCGATCGGCCGATTATAGAGGCGCTGCTTCGGGCTCGACTCGACCGCTTCGACACCAGAGGGCTTGCCTGGAACGAGGCGATCTCTCAGGCAGAGAGACTGTCGCAGGCCGAGATCACGCGCGCGGCCGACGACGCTGCAAAAACCATCATATTGCGGGGGGGGAAGCGGATCACCTCGGAAGCGCTCATCGACGCTCTGAAGGAACGCCGGCAGGCGTCGCTGTTTGAGTAGCGACAGCACAGATCATAATGGCAGACGATTTTCCGCGCGACCGCGCCCATATCCACCTTCGCAACAACGGCATTCGGGAAGCCTATCGGCGGCCCAACCAACTTATACATGCACCGCCGCTGCCGGCGCGTGATCGGGCGTCGCATGCTGCGGCCTTGACGCAATCCATCGAACAAGCGGTCGAAAGTGCACGCCAGCAGATTGCGGCGCGTGACCCCCAGCTGTCGGTCGGCACGCCTGGCTTTTACCTCGCGATCGATCTGCCCATGTCCGGACGGGCGGCCCTCGACCAGTTGGCCGATCGTCGCCAGCACATGGAGCTGGTCGCCGTCCATGAGCCAACTCAACCCGGTGCTCCCATCACAGCGTCGGTGTTCCTGCCGCAAAGCGCGCAAGCCTATTATTTGCGGAAAGTCGAGGCGTATCGAGACGTTGATACTGACCGCGGCAGACCGCGCAACGAGCCGCTCGTCTCCCGCATGGAGACAGTCAGGCTGGCGACTGCACGATCGTTGTTTACCGACCACGACGACCTCTTCCCCCAGGCCGCTGACGAGCAGGTGTGGTGGGAAGTCTGGCTGCGCGACGGTCGCCGCGAGAACTTCGAGCACATTGCCGAAGCCCTGAACATCACTTTGCGCACGCATGCGGTTAGGTTTCCGGAGCGGGTGGTCATGCTGGCCCTCGCCAGCACGGCAATGCTCGACCGCATGATTGCGCACAGCGATGTCGTCGCCGAGCTGCGGCGCGCGAAGGATACGCCGTCCTTCTTCCTGGGCCTTGGCGGCGCGGAGCAAAGGGACTGGAGCGACGAGCTTCTCGGGCGCGTCAGACCGCCTCAATCCGATATTGCGGTCTGCATTCTCGACAGCGGCGTGCGTCGCACCCACCCGTTGATCGAACCCGCACTTGCCGTTTAAGACTGGCACACCGTCAAACCGGCATGGGGCAGCGACGACACACCTGCGTGGAGCGGCCACGGGACGCGAATGGCAGGTGTCGGCCTGTACGGTGATCTGGTCCCGCTCCTGGTCGGAGGCGATCCAGTTCCATTGCCCTTTCGGCTGGAGAGTGTTCGTATCCTTCCGCCAGAAGACGAGGCAAACGATCCAGAACTCTATGGCGCGATCACCGCGGAAGCGATCGCCCGCGCCGAGGTGCAGGCGCCGGAGCGCCGCCGCGCGATCGCAATGGCTGTGACAAGCGCCAGTCCGGCGCGTGGAAGGCCCACATCGTGGTCTGCCGCTATCGACCAACTCTGTTTCGAAGAGGAACAGCGACGCTTGATCGTTCTCTCTGCCGGCAACATCGGCGATGACCTCATGCCGGCCGAGCATTTGACGCGCAACGATCTGGAAGCAGTCGATGATCCTTCTCAGGCCTGGAATGCGCTGACGGTCGGCGCTTTCACAGAAAAGGTCGATATCATTGACACCGACTTTTCGGGCTACGCTCCGATCGCGCCGGTCGGCGAGCTCTCGCCGCGCAGTCGCACTTCGGTCGTTTGGGACAGGCAGTGGCCGGTGAAGCCCGAGGTCGTCTTCGAAGGCGGCAATCTCGCCCATGACGGTGTGTTGCCCGGCGAGCCGATCGACGATCTGCAGATATTGACCACTTTCTGTCGACCCGAACTGCGCCACTTCACCACCCTCGGAGATACGAGCGCGGCAACGGCCCATGCCGCACGGATGGCGGGACTAATTCTATCAGCGCGCCCCGAGCTGTGGCCTGAATCGGTTCGCGCCCTGATCGTCCACTCGGCCGAATGGACTCCGGCGATGCGCGCACGCATCGATGCGTGCAACGGAGCGAAGGGCGAGATCCAGGCGCTCGTGCGGCGCTATGGTTACGGCGTGCCAGATCTTGGGCGCGCGCTTCTGTCAACGGTGAACGACCTCACGCTTATCGTTGAAGATGAGCTTCAGCCTTTCCAGCGCGAGGGCGGCGCGGCTGCCAAAACGCGTGACATGAAGCTGCATCGCCTGCCTTGGCCGAAGGAGCAGCTCGCGGCGCTCGGCGCTGCCCAGGTCGAGCTCCGCGTCACGCTGTCCTATTTCATCGAACCCAACCCCGGTGAACGCGGATGGACCCGCCGGCATCGTTACGCGTCCCATGGTCTTCGGTTCAGAGTAAAGTCAGCGACCGAGACAGTCGACGAATTCCGAGCCCGCATCAATCAGGCCGCTCGGGACGAGGAGGAAGGGGCGCCTGCTGGAGGCGGAGAAGAGTGGCTGCTCGGCACCTTCCGCGATCGCGGCTCGTTGCACGCCGATTTCTGGTCGGGCAGCGCCGCCGATCTCGCCGAGCGTGACGCGATCGGCGTGTTCCCGGTCGGGGGCTGGTGGAAGGAGAAGCCTTACCTGGAACGCGTCGACGCTCTGGCTCGGTACGCCCTGATTGTGACGATTCGGGCGCCTGGGGTCGATGTTGACATCTTCACACCCGTCGAAGCAGCCCTGACTGTCGAGACGTCGGTCGAGACCTGATGCAGCACTGTCCAAACCGGCCAACAACGGAGGTTTGACCAGCCTCTGGTGCCATGGCGGCTGGTGCTGGATCATCACGTCGGCACGGGATCATGCGCGGAGGACGATAGGCCGGCAAAGGAGCGGGCCAAGCGTGTCATAATGGCGCCCATGGTCACGCCCACAAGCCGCGCCCCCTGCGTCTACGGAGAGGTGCGCGTCTGCTTAGGCGGCCGAGACATCGCTTACCTGATCAACGCGCTCCGTATTTGCGCCTGTAAGCGGCAATGAAATCGTCGTCGCTACAGATGCAGCGGCCGCTGGAGTCCTTGGCCTTCGGATCGTGCAAGTGAGAGCCAAGGGGGCGCAGAAGATTCACCCGAGTGCTCGTCGTCGGGCTCATGGGAAACCCCGCACTATGCTTGACCAAATCCGCGGCAAGCATAATCCCGGCAAGCACCGACTGAAAGGCCATCGGAACCACAGTTCGAACGCGGCGACTTCCTTCGCTAAGCTGGAACACCAGACCGCCGCAGATAGCCTGCTGATAAAAGGAGCGCAGGGGCTGGCCGACAAACGGGGCTAGCGGTTCAAACGGCACAGCCATCGCTGTAGCCACGCGAACTACAAAGTCGTTGGGAACTCCGGCATTTGTCTGCAGGAGCGTTTTCACCTGCTCGTGTGCTTCCGGTATTCCGAGTTCCTCGGCAATCAGCTGGTGCTCGTCCTTGGATTTTCCGGATGGCAGGTACATGCAACAAAGGCAAGCCTGGCCGTCATCGAAACCATGCCGGGAGATACCGAGATCGTGCTCCTGCATCCAAGCGTTTGCGATCCATCGCGGCAGTGCACCTTGGACAGCCAGACGGTCGGCGGCGGTGTCAAGCGCCACACCCACTTGGTCTAAGACCCAATTGCCCCGGCGCGCAACATATTCTGCCCACGTCAGAGGGTGCGCCTCGACCTCAAGGCCAGTCGATCTAAGGGCGGTGGCTGCAAGAACCGCCTTGGACATACCAATCTCCGCCTGGCCGGCCAATGCGTAGCGCTGCAGGTTTGAGAGTTCGATCGCTTCGTGATCGATTACATGCAGACGACCCTTGAGATCGGGTTGTCTCGCTAGCGCCCAAAGCGAGCCATGGCCTATCGCACCGAGCCCAACGAGGTGGGTTTCGCCAAGGTCGACTGGGAAGTCGATCGGGCCAGCCTCCCCGGCTTTGGTCTTGTCGTAGCTGCATAGCGAGAGGTCGATGGTTTCGTCCAACTCGGCGCCGGTCAACTGGGCGGCGAAGATAGTTCGAAAGACGTTGGCGGCGCCGAAGCAACTGGCGGCGCCAGCTCCAAAAGGCAGCAGACTTGGGCCAGAGCCCACCGGGTCCGTACGCGACAGCTTTGCCGCCCAACCGTCCGATCCCACGAAAAAGATCGGGCACCGGAGTGATGGGCGCGTTACCCCTGCAACGACGCAGACGGTGGCAGACTTGCCGGAACGCCGGATGCCGACTTTTGGATTGATCGACTTTGCCAAGCGCTCCAGCGCTTGGGCTTGAGAGCTCGCCGCGCTGTCCAGCGGGAGTATCGCCAGAACCGGGTAGAGCCTAGCGAGCAATCTCACCGCAAGATCTAGTGTCGCCTGGCCTTCGGCGCAGGAAGCGGCCTGATGGTCGAAGGCGACTGCCACGACCTGCTTTTCAAGAGCTGCTTTGAAGTCTCCCAGATGAAAATCGGCCAGGACCTGAGATGCCGCCGTGGCGGCACGATCGATGAAGTTAGCGAATGCCATTGTTCAACTCGATATCATGATCATTCGCGACAGTGCCGCGGGAGGGAGCGCATTCCATTTGGCCTTTTCGTCAAGCCGATAGGCGGCGACCCGAGCAAAATCGAAAGGCTCGCGGGCGAAATTCGGCACTACCAGCGACAGACACCCAACCGTGGTAGCAACCGCATAAGCGTCGTCCGTCGTCGAATGGTAGGCGCGGCCCGGATGGCTGTGAATCTGGGCCAAGAGTTTCAGGCCGCTTTTGTAGAGCCAGACATTGAGCCGGTGCAGTTCTTCGGCCGCAACGATCACGCAAACGCCATCGTTTGTCCGAATGTGACGCTGCGCCGGGATAACCGTCTCTGTTACGGCAAAGTGCCGGTCTTGCTGAACGCCGACCCAGAGCGCCATCCCCTCATTGCCTTCGCGACCAACTGAGCGCAGATGCCCATGCGTGGTCGAGATGCAGCCGCGCGGGAGAGTCACGATCGTTACATCTCTCAAACCAGTCATTCTTGTATCGCCTGAGGGGATACCACCATTCCTACGATTGCCGGTGGGAGTTGAATCTGCAACTGCTCTATAGGAATGATTCCGTACTTGATGATCTTGTCCAGGATGAAGGCCAAACAGCCTTCGCCAGAACCCCGATGAAGTAGCCATGGATCACCTGAATGGGCTGGATTGTCGTGGTATTCCCGGACGCCCGCCATGCACAGGAATGGTTCGTCCTCGGGACTGTTGGCCTGGATGAAGTCCGTCAGCGGCACGGCGTTCTGCTGGATGAGAGCTCCTATCATCTCCGGCGGCGTTCCGGGCAGCGGCGGACGTCTAAGCATTTTCAGGTATAGATCTTTCCGGGCAATCGGATGACGCGTAAACGGATCGACGAAGACCACGGACGGTGGTCTTAAGTCGTAGTCGGTGAAGTCGACCTCGCTCGCTGCGCTGATCACCCGTGGTTTTAACTTGAGGCTTGCGAAAATGAAGAAAGCGCGCGGAAAGGTCGCCTCGATCAAGAAGCAGCCCTGAGCCCGATAGACATCAGCATATGGCCGGAACCGGCCGATCTCCCGATCAAACTTCGCTCGGGAGACCTCCGGATCCACACTTTGGGGTTTAGGCACCTGCGACGCCCGCCTTCAGGCTGAGGAACAGGGTCACAGTATTCGGGAAACCGAAATCGCCAAGCTTCTTGTCGACGTCGAGCAAGTTGCCGGCCTCATCCTTCAATTCCCAATTCTCGGCTGGTTGGGCGACATTCTGCGTGTTCTCAAGGGCTTTGGTACGAATGACGTGAAGCGGCTGGTTGGGATTGGCTTCGACCTGCGTGGGCTGGCCGTTCACCACCATCGTGATCTCGATCTTGCCCGGCCCGCCGCCGTGATTATCGCCCTTACCCGAATCCTTCGACATTGTCCTACTCCTGTGGCTTGCCAACCGTCCCACGCCCTGGCGCCCACCTGCGAGTGAGACCGGCGGTCTTCAATCGTTCACCCGGCGCCACGGCCGCGAGTACGCGAAAGACAGGGGATAAGCTACCGAATCGGTGCTTGCCTTCTTTTATGGGTGACTTGAGCCGCAAGTAAATGGTCTCAAATTGCTCCTCACAACTATAATCGATTATAGCAATGCGAAAATATTGGCGACACGCCTATTCATCTGCTCTCTCACTCGCCTGCTCCGTGCTTGGCAAGGGGAGCTTTGACTGCGTCACGCGTCCCCCAATCCTGCAACGCATTCACCCGAGCCTGCGCGACACCAGCGCCCGCACCGGCCGTGATCCGCAGAACGAAACGCTGATCGTGGCGTTCTATCGCGAACTGGCGCTGCTGTTCTGGCTAGACGATTGCAACGACGTTGGCCTGATCGCGCCGGAGCAGCTCGCCGCCGTGGAGCAGGCGCTGGGGCACGGCGTACCGTGCGTTCTCTCCGGATTCGAGGGCTGCGCTCAGCTGCGCGCTTCGCTGGTGCTGGATCGGCGAACGGCGCCGGCCACGGTGGCCGCTGGCTGGGAGTACATCCATTTCGAACACTGCGCACTGCCCGAGTTGGACCTGACGCAGATCGACCTGCGCGCCTCGCTGCTGGGCAAGGCTATGCGCGCGCCGCTGCTGATCAGCTCTATGGCCGGCGGCATGCCACGGGCCGAGGCCATCAACCGGCATTTGAGCGAGGCAGCGCAAGCCTTGCGGATCGCCATGTGCGGTTCGCAGCGTGTGAGCCTGCAATCCCGTAACTCCCAGGGGCTAACGCGCGCGCTGCGCCGCCTGGCGCCAGACATTCCCTTGCTGGCCAATATCGGCGCCGCGCAACTGCGGGAGGCCGACGGCCTGGACCTGGCGCGTCGCGCGGTGGACGCGCTGGAGGCCGATGGGCTCATCGTCCATCTCAATCCGCTGCAGGAAGCGGTACAGCCGGGAGGGCGACCGCGACTGGCGCGGCGTCCTGGCGCTGATCGCTGGCGCCGCGCGCATCGTGGGCGTGCCGATCGTGGCCAAGGAAGTGGGGGCGGCCTGTCCGCCTCGGTGGCCTGTGCGCTCGTCGAGGCGGGCGTGGCGGTAATCGATGTCGCCGGCGCCGGCGGCACCAGTTGGGCCGCAGTGGAGGGCGAGCGCGCCCGCAATGCCGCCGACCGTGCAGTGGCGATGTCATTCGCCAATTGGGGGATTCCCACCCTGACCAGCGTGCAGGCGGTGCGTCGGGCGCTGCCAACGGTGAAGCTGATCGCGTCGGGCGGGATCCGCGATGGCGTCGACGTGGCCAAGGCCATCCGCCTGGGCGCGGACATCGCCGGGCAGGCGGCCAGCGTGCTGGGCGCGGCGACAGTGTCCACCGAGGCCGTTGTCGCGCATTTCGAGATCGTCATCCGCCAGTTGTTGGGTCACCATCAAACCAATTTGACGCCCCGGGACAATATCGTCCGGCATTGTCCGGTGTGCGACGATGTTGGGGATGCGACATAGGCGGATTGCCGTGTATTAAACCGCTTTTCCTTTGGCACGCATATTGCGCCCTATCGGTAAACCTCGTCATGGGCCGGCGGCAATCGCTCGGAGATTGTCGAAATAGCACAATCTGCCGGGGTGACATCCGGCCCGACTAGAGCAGGACCTTTCAGATGATGCAGAAAAGCAAGCGGCCATACTCGCGGGGAAATAGTCGCGTCAGGGCTGCATGGACGCTCTTTCCTGGTTGTTTCGGCGACGGACGCCAACTCTTCAATCGGCACCCGAACCAGTGCCTGGATGTCCAAGGAGCGCCCCTGTTGCGCGTGCCTGGCTGCACCCGCGTGCTGGCTCTCCTCCAAGGCGACGCTCGGCGCTGCTGCAGACCGGCGACGAGAACCCAACTTCAAAATTAGCATTCCGAAAACCGAAAGAAGTGAACAGGTATGTCCAGGATCGGCGCTTTGACGCGCGCGGCATGGCGATCGGCAACTCAGACGCTGGCCAAGGGTTCGAAAAGTTTACACCCGACGCTAGCGCCGGCCGATTTCAAGCGCGCACTTACGATCAACGATCGATATGGCGGGCTCACTGTCAATGTCCCCAAAATGCCTTTCTGGCTGACCGGGGGTGAAGCCTTCGTCTACCGCCGGACTAGCCACGGCGAGCAGCAGTTCATGCAGGTCGATGCTGCCACGGGTTTCAAGCGGCCCGCTTTCGATCAGGCGCGTCTGGCGGCAGCGCTAAACAAGGTGAGCCATGAGAGCTATCAAGCCGGCAATCTTCCGTTCGACCGTTTCGAACTGAGTGAGGATGGTCGCAGGCTCGACTTCCAGATTGAAGACACCCGGTGGAGCTGCGACCTTGCAAGCTATGACTGTACCAGCACCACATTCGATGCAAGGAAAGGGGACCGTAGGGAGCTCAGCCACCGCTACACGCCGCCAGCGGAGAACAACCCCGACAAGAGCAACGCGTCGCCCGACGGCAAATGGATCGCCTATATCAAGAACTGCAACGTTTTCCTGCGCAGCGAGGACGGATTGCAGGATGTTCCTCTGAGCCGGGACGGAGCCGAAGGCAATTGCTACGTCTTTTCGACGCTGAGCTGGTCGCCGGACTCGCGCCACCTCGCCGCTTACCTTGTTCGCCCCGGCTATAGGCGAGAGGTCCGCTACCTCAATTCATCGACGGACCAGTTGGAGCGGGAATATTCAACAATATTCTATCCCAGGCCGGGCGATGTCCTTCCGCTGCCCCAACCAGTCCTGTTCGACATTGCCGGCCGGCGCCAGATCGTGATTGACGGTGCCCTCTTCTCGAACGTCTTCGAACTTTCCCCTCTCCGGTGGTGGGCGGACAGCCGCGGCTTCACTTTCGAATATAACCAGCGCGGGCATCAGCTCTATCGCTTGGTCGAGGTAGACGCCGCCTCGGGCCGCGGGCGCTCCCTGATCGATGAGACCAGCGAGACATTCGTGGATTATTTGCCGCTGGGGCATGGCCAGGAGGATGCCGGAAAAATCTTCCGTTACGATGTCGATGACGGGAAGGAGATCATCTGGGCATCAGAGCGCGACGGGTATGAGCATTTGTATCTTTTCAACGGCCGGACAGGCGCGCTCGAAAACCAGATCACCCGAGGTGAGTGGGTCGTCCGGAGGGTCAACCATGTCGATCCGGTGAAGCGTCAGATCTGGTTCGAGGCGAGCGGGATGAACTCGCAGGAGGACCCCTATTGGGTCCATGCTTACCGCATCGGCTTTGACGGCAAGGGACTGACTGCACTGACGCCCGAACCGGCCAACCACCATATCGAGTTCTCGCCTGACAGGCGCTATTATGTCGATCTCTGGTCACGCATCGATCTGCCCCCGCGCATGGCACTCTACCGCGCCAGCGACAATGCCAAGCTCCAGCAGATCGAGACGGCCGACATTTCCGAGCTCGTCGCCGCAGGCTGGCAGCCGCCGCTCAGTTTCCATTCCAAGGGGCGCGACGGCAAAACTGACATCTGGGGTGTGCTCCACCTGCCAGCCAACTTCGACCCGACGAAGAAATACCCGGTTGTGGAGAATATCTATGCTGGACCCCACGGCTCCTTCGTCCCAAAATCCTTCTCGCGGTGGACAGAGCCGCTCACGCAGCTGGGCTTCGTCGTTGCTCAGATCGACGGCATGGGCACCAACAACCGCTCCCGCGCCTTCCATGATGTTGCTTGGAAGAATCTGAAGGACGCAGGATTTCCCGATCGCATTCTGTGGCACAAGGCGGCGGCCGCGCAATATCCATGGTACGACATATCCAACGTCGGCATTTTTGGCGCATCCGCCGGCGGCCAGAGTGCAGTCAGCGCGCTGCTCTTTCACCCCGATTTCTACAAGGTCGCCGTCGCCAAAAACGGCTGCTTCGACAACAGGATAGACAAGACCTGGTGGAATGAACTGTGGATGGGGTGGCCGGTCGGCATTGAATATTCGCAATCCTCCGCCGTTGACAATGCTCACAGGCTGCAGGGCAAGCTGATGATCGCGGTCGGCGAAATGGATGATAATGTCGATCCGTTTTGCTCGTTCCAGCTTGCCGATCGACTCATCAAGGCAGGAAAAGATTTTGACATTGTCTACGTTCCTGGTGCCAATCACCATACTCTAGGCACCTACACCGAGCGCAAACTCCTAGACTTCTTCGTTCGCAACATTCTCGGTCAGACCCCGCCCGACTGGAACAGCAAACCGATCGAGCTGGAGTAGCTTGTGGCTCTTGCAATTGTTAGCTCGCCTTATCGGCTGTAATCAGGGCGAGGCGCGAGCAAATCTGCACCGAAGGACGATCGTGGAGTCTAGGACTTGCGCTGCGTATTGAGGATAGGCTCGCCGCGACGTTGGTCTGAGCAAACTGCTTGATAGGCACGCCTGCAGACCGCGTGTGTGCGATTGCAAGATCCCCTATCAGCCTGGTGTGAAGCGTTCAGGGGAAAAGCCGCACCCAACGCCGCTTCCGCTCGCCGTAACGCTACGGCGGTGCGGCCCACCCGATCCGCTCGACGAGCATAGGAACACATAGGTCCCCGAACGGACGATTACCTTGGCAATAGAAGACCCTCGTCGGTCATCGCCGCTGTGGGTGGCAGCCCGTCGGTCTGGAGCTGCCACGATTCTCATCCTCGCGTCACATATGAGCTGAAGCTTTCCGGATCGGGTATCCAATCGGCATCCAGTTGCTCGGCGATATGGTTGAATTCTACCTCAGGACAAGAGTGAGTAGAGCAGCCCCGCTACGAAAATCCTATCCTGGTTCGTTTGACGCATCGACTATTCAGATTGATTGGCGTGATACCCGGCGCGGCCGCAACACGCTAGGCCGTCAACCGCTGAGCAGAAAACCAGCCTTCGCCTTCCGCGGCGGCGGACCTCGTCAGCCTTTCGAAAGCTTGCCTGAGTAGGTTGCTCATGTGATCTGTGGAAGTGAGGCTAGCGTGCACCCGTACAAACTGGACATTCATCGTAGCAGCTTGGCTGCAGGTGCAGCACGCCGTACCGCACGAGCAAGCGGACAAGCCGGCCAAGCCGGTTTTGAGCAGCACTTGGGCGAATTGCAGGCGGCGGATGAGTTGATGAGTGCACCAGGCGAGGATGTCCTCGTCAATGGCTCGCATGGCAAAGGTGAGTTGAGACCAACGAAGAGGCAGAGGATCCAAAGCAATCTGCAGCATGCTGTCACTGAGCGGCAACCAGGTCAGGTTGGTGACTCAGGCGCTCGCGCGATGATGCAACTCCCTGCCCATCAGGTGGGTACATCGGAACGGGAGGCGCAGCTCGCGATGCAGGGGGATGAGCACGAATACACCCCAGCGCCGCATCTCGATGGGTCGATGCCCTCGACAGTGCAGCCGGATCGTCCAATTGTGGCCCCCGACGGTGCCGACAAGCGTCCTGTTTATTCCAACGATGCCACCGCCATCGAAGGGCTGAAGTCTGCACTCCTTGCGGGTAAAGCCAGGCCGGACACGGTCACTCGCAGCGCAAATTCTCTTTTCGGCTTTAGTCGTTGGCTCTTTCAAAACAAAAAGCCAGGGTTTGCTGCTCGGCTTTACCATCCGTCGCTGAGCCAGGATCTCGAGGAGTACGAGAGTAGGGGTGGTTCCTCCACAGTGGCTGGCGCACTGCGTCAACTGATGAAGCCGATAGGCGGAGCCGCCCCGATTGTGGGTCGCGCTGTCCTGAACCCCCATCCTGACGACGCCGCGCTCACTAGACATTTCAGATCCGCGAGCGGCTACGCAACTGCTCTTAACCATTTCAGTCATTACCTACGTCAAAATGACAAGCTCGGGATTGCGGGCCGGATTTACGATGAATCGCTGGATAAAGATGTTGAGAGCTACAAGGCCGCCTCCTCTACTCGTGGAGCTCCGATCGAATCTGCACTGGTTTATATCCGCAAGCACCCGCCGCGCGTTATACTCGGGAGTCATCTGGAAAACGCGGTCAGCATGGAGGCTCGTCCCCGTGGCGACGCTGCTCAGCATACCGCACCACAGCAGGGATTCGATTGGCCAGAGGAGCTCCTGCCGGTAGGTTATAAGGAGGGCACCGATCTACCATTGTCTCTCGCCCCAACCGCGCACCAACACCAAGCACCCGACTTTGGAGAGGCCGTCCCTCACTTGAACTGGCGCCACGGCGACCAGGGCGCCCCGGAGGGGCTGGTAGCTGCACGGGACAGGAGCAGCCCGCTGCCAAGCGAGGCGGTGCCACATAAATCTGGACGGGGACTCGCTACGCAGCCCAGATTGTGGGCGGAGAAATCCGCCTCGCCAGAGCTCTTTCGACGGCGGGCGGAGCAGGCTCTGCCGGCGTCCGCCAGAGGTGTGGAGACATCCTCCGCGGTTGATGAAGCCGCCGCTCGCCAAGCTTTGGCTTGGTTGCAGCAGGAGATGGAGGGGATCGAACCGATGCAGGATCCTCATAAGGTGGCTACACCGGAATCTGAGGCGCAGCTCGTCAGGCAGAGGGATGAACACGAATCCACCCCAGCACCGCATCCCGGAGGTGGTGGTTCGATGTCCTCGACAGTGCAGCCGGATCGTCCAATTGTAGTCCCCAACGGTTCCGACAAGCGTCCTGTCTATTCCAACGATGCGACCGCTATCGAAGGGCTGAGGGCAGCATTCCACGCGGGTAAGGCCAGCGCGAACACGGTCACTTTCAATGTAAATTCTCTTTTCGGCTTTAGTCGGTGGCTCCTTCAAAACAACAAGCCAGGGTTTGCTGCTCGGCTTTACCATTCGTCGCTGGATCAGGATCTCAAGGAGTACGAGAGTACGGGTGGTTCCTCCACCGTGGCTGGCGCACTGCGTTACCTCAAGAAGTCGACAAGCGGAGCCCCGATTATGGGTCGCCCTCTCGTGATCCCCTATCCTGACGATGCCGAGCTCATTAGAGATTACAGAGCCGCTTCGACCAAGGAGTACCTGGCAGCGCCTGCGACCGGACGGAATCCAGATACCGTGGGCGGCTATACAAATTTTCTTAGACATTTTAGCCAGTATCTGCGTCAAAATAACAAGCCTGGGATTGCCGCTCGGATTCACGACAAATCGCTGGATAAAGATGTTGAGAGCTTCAAGGCTGTCTCCTATGGTAATAGACTAAGTATCGGTTCTGCATTGGCTCACCTCCGGGATATCCTGCCGCGCATTGTGCTCGGGCGCGAAACTGTCCTTGCTGCTCATCCGGCAGACGCAGTCACCAGGCGCGTTGGGGCCGCTGCTGAAGCTGGGCCAGCGGCACCGGCAAGAGCTCCCCAACCCGCCTCGCCAGCAACCGCTAAGCTGCCAGGCACCTACCGCGGCCTTCCACTGGTTGATGTGACCACACTGACGACCAGTTCCTCTGGGGCTCAGATCGGGGCGCTCGATCCGACAGCCCCGTCCAACGTTGCAACGGGGCGGGTGCTCGGCGCCGCCGAATGGCTGAGCGACGCCCATGTCCAGAGAGATTACAATTTGCTGGAGCGGCAACTGCAGGGGATCAATCCGGCGCTCGCTGCCCGGACTCGGCTGGTGGATCCTTCCGTATCCCATCTACTGCGACACACGTCGCCGCAAGACGCTCGAGGCATATTGCAGTCCATCTATAATCAAAACAACGCCACAGCCGACTTCCTGTTCTTGCCAGTGAATAATGGCACGGCTACTAGCCCCGGCACCCATTGGTCGCTGCTGCTCGTTGATCGCCGCGACCCCGAAAGGCGGTTCGCCTATCACTACGACTCCCTCCAGCGAGAGGGATATAACGACGTGCCTGCAAAACAGCTCGCAGGACTGCTGAATGCTACCTTGGCGCCAGCCCCCATGGCCAGACAGACGAACCATTATGATTGCGGCGTATTTGTCCTGGAGGGCACGTGGGCGCTGGTTGAACGATTGGTGAAAGGGCAGCGGCCAGACCACGAGCCGCTGCCCCTCGACAACCTCGTTGCCGATCGGCAGGCGCTGCAAGACCGGCTAAGGAGGCGCTTGCCGCACGAGGAAGAGCCGCGGCAGCTGCTGGAGGATGAACCCGCCTCCCCACCGATGATGGCATTCGAGCCAGGGGAACTGCGGCAACTGTTGGAAGACGAGCCTGACT
>NZ_RZOJ01000660.1:0-1907 GCF_003998845.1 Mesorhizobium sp. M4A.F.Ca.ET.022.05.2.1
CACCACCCCGCCGGCGACCTCGGCCCAGACGCTGCCTGCCACTCAGAGCAACACGGCAACCACGACCGTCCCGGCGCCCTCGACGACGGCCCCGGCCACTTCGTCGCCTACCCCTGCCTCACCGGCCCAGAGCGCCGCTGCTATCGCCAGGACAAGGTTGCAGGTGGCGCCGATCGTTGGCGCCTCGGTGGAGGCCGCGGCGCCGCTGACGGCCGAGCTTCAGACGCGTGCCAGGCAGCGCGGCATCACGCTTGCCGGCAGCACCGACCAGACCGCCACGCATGTGCTGAAGGGCTATTTCTCGGCAATTTCGGAAGGCAGCGACACCACGGTCATCTATGTCTGGGACATTTACGACCCCTCGGGCAACCGGCTGCACCGCATCAACGGCCAGCAGAAGGCGCCCTCGGTCAAGGGCGGCGATGGCTGGACGGCCGTCGCGCCAGCGACCATGCAGGGCATCGCCGACCAGACGATCGACCAGTTCGCCGCGTGGCTCGGTGGACAGGCCGGCTAAGCTGTTGCCGGCTTTCATCGCCTGCGACGTTTTTGATCTTAGCCGACGGATTCCCGATGACGAGGCTTGCAATACCGGCGCGGGCCGCTAAAAGCCCGCATAAAAGGCTCATGAGAGTCTGTTCGGTCTCTCCATCCTTCACCAGGAACGGTGCATGAAGCTTTTCGCGGGCAATTCCAACAGGGTGCTGGCCGAAGCGGTCGCTCGCTATCTCAACATCCCGCTGGGGAAGGCCAGCGTCCGGCGCTTCGCCGATCAGGAGATCTTCGTCGAGATCCAGGAGAACGTGCGCGGCGAGGATGTCTTCATCCTGCAGTCCACCTCGTTCCCGACCAACGATCACCTGATGGAACTGCTCATCATGATCGACGCCTTCATGCGTTCCTCGGCCCGGCGCATCACGGCGGTCATCCCTTATTTCGGCTATGCAAGACAGGATCGCCGCGCTTCCGGCCGCACGCCGATCTCGGCCAAGCTTGTCGCCAACATGATCACCCGCGCCGGCGTCGACCGCGTGCTGACGCTGGATCTCCATGCCGGCCAGATCCAGGGCTTTTTCGATATCCCGACCGACAATCTGTTCTCGGTCCCGGTGATGGCCCGCGACGTGAAGGCGAAATACAAGCAGCTCGCCAATGTCGTCGTCGTCTCCCCCGACATTGGCGGCGTGGTGCGGGCGCGTGCGCTCGCCAAGCGCTTCGATGCGCAGCTCGCCATCGTCGACAAGCGCCGTGAACGCCCAGGCGAATCGGAAGTCATGAACATCATCGGTGCGGTCGCCGGCAAGGATTGCCTGCTGATCGACGACATCGTCGATTCCGGCGGCACGTTGTGTAACGCCGCCGATGCACTGCTCGCCAACGGCGCCACCAGCGTCACCGCCTACATCACTCACGGCGTGCTTTCGGGCGGAGCGGTTGCCCGCATCAGCAGCTCGAAGCTGCAGGAACTGGTGATCACCGATTCCATCCAGCCGACGCAAGCCGTGCTCGACGCGCCCAACATCCGCGTCATCTCGATCGCCGACCTGATGGGCGAGGCGATCTCGCGCACCGCGACCGAAGAATCGGTCTCCAGCCTGTTCGATTAACGCGCGACATTCTCCGATCGGACTGGGCCGGCTGTCCGCCGGGTCTCCTCGCTTGTATCGCGCGCGCCGCGCATATACCCGCGTGGCGAAGTCCCGAGCATACGCTTGAACATGGTGATGAAGGCTGGCACGCTGTCATAGCCGAGGTCGAGCGCCACCCTGGTGATCGGCTCGCCGTCGGCGAGGCGGGGTAGCGCCGCGAACAGGCACGCCTGCTGGCGCCATGTCGACAGCGACAGCCCGGTCTGGCGATGGAAGGCGCGGGTGAAGGTACGGCGGCTCATGCCGGCGGCGTTGGCC
>NZ_RZOJ01000661.1:0-1884 GCF_003998845.1 Mesorhizobium sp. M4A.F.Ca.ET.022.05.2.1
AAGCAGCGCGCCGCTTCCGTCGTCACGCCGCGCCTCCCGGCAAGCTCGATCAGCAAGTCGACATAGTGGCGGTAGCGCGGATCTTCTTCCGGGTTGATCAGGCCGAAATCGACGCCGGGCTTGATACGCAATCCGTAGCGCTTCAGCCTGACTTCGATGACATGCGGACGGCCGATCAGGATCGGCTCGGCGATGCCTTCCTCCAGCACCACCTGGGCAGCGCGCAGCACGCGTTCGTCCTCGCCGTCGGCATAAATGACGCGCTTGGCGCTGGATGCCTTGGCGGTCGAGAACACCGGCTTCATCACCAGTCCGGAGCGGAAGACGAAGCGGTTCAGCTTGTCGATATAGGCGGCGAAGTCGGCGATCGGCCTGGTCGCCACGCCCGTGTCGCAGGCGGCCTTGGCGACGGCCGGCGCGATGCGCAGGATGAGGCGCGGGTCGAAGGGCGAGGGGATCAGGAAGTCGGGCCCGAAGATCGGCGTCTCGCCCGAATAGGCGCGCGCGGCGACATCCGAAGGCTCTTCGCGGGCAAGGGCGGCGATCGCCCTGACCGCCGCCATCTTCATTTCCTCGTTGATGGCGCTGGCGCCGCAGTCGAGCGCGCCGCGGAAGATGTAAGGAAAGCACAGCACATTATTGACTTGATTGGGAAAATCGGAGCGGCCTGTGCAGATCATCGCATCCGGACGCGCCGCGCGCGCGGCCTCCGGCATGATCTCCGGATTGGGGTTGGCCAGCGCCAGGATGAGCGGCTTCGGCGCCATGTGCTGCAGCAATTCAGGCTTGAGCACGCCGGCGGCGGAAAGGCCGAGGAAGACATCGGCGCCCGGAATGACATCGGCCAGCGTGCGCGCCTCCGTGTCCTTCACATAGGGGTCCTTCCAGCGGTCCATCTCCTCGAGGCGTCCCTTATAGGCGACGCCGAAACGGTCGGTGACCCAGATGTTCTCGACCTTGGCGCCAAGCGAGACCAGGAGGTTGAGGCAGGCGAGCGCGGCGGCGCCGGCGCCCGAGGTGACGATCTTGATGTCGGCAATTGTCTTGCCGGCGAATTCCAGCCCGTTGAGCACCGCGGCAGCGACGATGATCGCCGTGCCGTGCTGATCGTCATGGAACACCGGGATGCCCATGCGGGCCTTCAGCCGCTCCTCGACCTCGAAACATTCCGGCGCCTTGATGTCCTCGAGATTGATGCCGCCGAAGGTCGGCTCCAGCGCCGCGACCGTCTCGACCATGCGCTCGATTTCCGGCGCGTCGATCTCGATGTCGAAGACGTCGATGCCGGCGAACTTCTTGAACAGCACCGCCTTGCCTTCCATCACCGGCTTCGAGGCGAGCGGCCCGATATTGCCGAGGCCGAGCACCGCCGAGCCGTTGGAGACGACGCCGACAAGGTTGGCGCGCGCCGTATAGTCGGCGGCGGTCGCCGGGTCGTCGCGGATCTCGAGGCAAGGGGCGGCGACCCCCGGCGAATAGGCGAGCGCCAGGTCGCGTTGGTTGCCGAGCGGCTTGGTCGCCTGGATTTCCAGCTTTCCGGGAATGGGATGCTTGTGGAAGTAGAGAGCGGCCTCGTCGAGGTCCGACCGGGCCGGTTTCTTGTTCTCGCTGTCCATGCCGGCCTCCTTGCGCTCCTGCTTCGCAGCCTTTTAGAGCAGTTCCAGGAAAAGTGTGAAACGGTTTTCCGTCGGGAATTGCATCAAAACAGGGGCGACGATCAAAAGCTCCAGCATGCGGCCCGCACTGTTCGCGACGCCAAATGACGCCATCGGCGTTCACATCGGCGAAGCGCAAATAGCCGAGTTATTTCAGCCCCTTGTGTCGGGACTCTGCGATATGGCGGGCGGCTGCGTTGCCGGCAGGTCAGAACGCGCTGACGTAGAG
>NZ_RZOJ01000662.1:0-1877 GCF_003998845.1 Mesorhizobium sp. M4A.F.Ca.ET.022.05.2.1
GCCGACGAAACGGCCGCCGGCCCGCCTTGCCGCGTCCAGCTCCGCCTCGGCCTCGGCCACAGTGGGAATGCGGAGGATGCGGCTGGCGCCGCCGGAGATCATCAACTCGGGCAGCATTTCGAGCGCGGCCTCGGCGGAGCCAAAGCGGTTGATCAGTTCGCGGAACGAGGCAGGACCGACATTCGGCGTGCGGATCAGGCGAAGCCAGCTCAGCCGCTGCCGGTCGCTGAGGCGCGGGCCGGCGGCGGGCTTGCTCATCCCTTGGCCCCGATCTTGCCCTCGGTGCCGGCGATAAGCCGCGAGATGTTGGCGCGGTGCTTGACGATGACGATCAGGCTCATCGCCACGAACAGGCCGGCAATAGCGGGTGTGCTGAGGAAGTAGAGCGCGATCGGCACCGCCACCGCTGCCGTGAGCGCTGCGAGCGAGGAGTAGCGGAACAGGAAGGCGACGGCGAGCCAGACGGCGGCAAAGATCAGCGCTACCTGCCAGGCAAGGCCGATCAGCACGCCGAGATAGGTTGCGACGCCTTTGCCGCCCTTGAAGCCGAGCCAGGCCGGAAAGAGATGGCCAAGGAAGGCACCGAAGCCGGCCCAAAGCGCGAACTCCGGCGCGAAGCGGCCGGCGATCAGCACCGCCGCCGTGCCTTTCAGGGCGTCGAGCAGCAGCGTGGCGGCGGCGAGCCCCTTGTTGCCGGTGCGCAGCACGTTGGTGGCGCCGATATTGCCGGAACCGATCTTGCGCACGTCGCCAAGGCCGGCGGCGCCAGTGATCAGCAGGCCGAAGGGAATCGAGCCAAGCAGATAGCCGAACAGTAGCGCCAGGATACCGCCATAACCCATTGTTTCACCCCGCATTTCCTTCACCGCACGAAATGGCGGACTACGCCGCCATCGGCCTAGATTGAAAACACTGTGCGGCCCGACACCATCGTTTGCAAGACCTTGCCTTGCAGCCGCGCGCCCTCGAAGCAGGTGTTCTTCGAGCGCGAGCGAAGGCCGCTCTCGCTGACGATCCAGGGCTCGTGCAGATCGACGAGCGCGAGGTCGGCCGCGGCACCCGGCTTCAGCGTGCCGCCGGGCAGGCCGAACAGTTTCGCCGGAGCGGCCGACAGCACCTCGACAAGCCTGAGCAGCGAGACGTCGCCATTGTGATAGAGCCGCAGCGCCGCGCCCAGCAGCGTTTCCAGCCCGATCGCGCCGGCCGCCGCGTCGGCGAAGGGCAGGCGCTTGGTGTCGACATCCTGCGGATCGTGCGAGGACACGACAATGTCGACGGTGCCGTCCTTGATCGCCTCAATCATGGCCAGCCGGTCGTCCTCGGCACGCAGCGGCGGCGTCAGCCGGAAGAACGTGCGGTATTCGCCGACGTCGTTCTCGTTGAGGGACAAATTGTGGATCGACACGCCGGCCGTGACATTGGCACCGTCGGCTTTCGCCCGGCTCACGGCGTTGGCCGCCATCGCCGTCGAGATCTTGGCCGCGTGATAAGTTCCGCGCGTCAGCCGCGCCAAAGCGAGGTCACGTTCCAGCGGGATCGATTCCGCCTCGCGCGGAATGCCGGCAAGGCCGAGCCAGCTTGCGTAGAGGCCCTCATTCATCACGCCCGCCGAGGCAAGGTCGGCGTCCTGCGTCTCATGCGCGACGACGCCGCCGAAGTCGCGGGCGTAGGTCAGCGCCCGGCGCATCACCAGGGCGCTGGCGATTGTGTGGCGCCCGTCGGTGAAGGCGACGGCGCCGGCCTCGCGCAGCAGGCCGAACTCGGTCATCTCGCGGCCGTCGAGCCCCTTGGTGATCGCCGCCGCCGGAAAGATGTTGACGCTTGCCGTATCCTTGGCTGTGCGCAGCACGAATTCGACCAGCGCGACATTGTCGATC
>NZ_RZOJ01000663.1:0-1872 GCF_003998845.1 Mesorhizobium sp. M4A.F.Ca.ET.022.05.2.1
GTCCTGGGAGGAGATCGCCGGACCCCGGCTAGCCGGGCGCTCGCGCCCGGAAAAGATCCAGTGGCCGCGTCGCTTGCATGAGGACGACCCGTTCGAACCTGCGGTGCTGGTGATCGCCTGCGAAGGCATGGCGGCGCTCCACCTGCAGCATGAAGCCGGGGAAATCATCAATCGCGTCAATTCCTTCCTCGGCTTTAGCGCTATTGGCCGCATCAAGATCGTGCAAAAGCCGGTGCTGTCCGGAAAGGCCCGCCCGAAACCGGCGCCGAGACCGCTCAACGACGCGGAGAAGGCGAAGCTTTCGCGAACCGTCGGCAAGATCGAGGACGATGGCTTGCGCGCCTCATTGGAGCGGCTGGGCGCAACGATTCTAGGGCAGAAAAGGCCATAGGATTGTCGTTTATCTCGCGTATTCGTGAACGCACGACAAAATTTGGCGATTGGAATGGGGACGGCGATGCCTTAATTCGCGCCAACTCTCGCCTTCTCTAGCTTTTGCATTGCAAAATCCAACTGATATCAGGTGATTCGCATGAACCGTCCTTTGTCTCGCAGAAACCTTTTGAGCTCGCTGGCCGCCATTCCGGCGGTGGCTTTCATCGCCGCATGCAGCGACTCGGAGGAGGAGGCAAAGGCGGCCGATGCGAAGCCCGCCAACCCGTCGACACCCGCCAAGCCGGCGACGCCGGCCGCCGCCAAGGTGCCGGAAGCGCAGGGCACAGTCGACATGGCGCAACTGCTGAAGCCGGGCGCGCTGCCCGAAAAGCAGCTCGGCAAGGACGACGCCAAGGTCACCATCGTCGAATATGCCTCGATGACATGCCCGCATTGCGCGCATTTCAACGATACAACCTTCCCTGAGTTGAAGACCAAGTACATCGACACCGGCAAGGCGCGCTATATCCTGCGCGAATTCCCCTTCGACCCGAGCGCCGAGGCCGGCTTCATGCTGGCGCGCTGCGCCAAGGATAACTATTTCCCGATGGTCGACGTGCTGTTCAAGCAGCAGCCGAGCTGGGTTGGCGTCAACAACACCAAGGAAGCACTGCTGCAGATATCCAAGCTCGCCGGTTTTACACAGGAGTCCTTTGAGGCCTGCTTGACGGACCAGAAACTTCTGGACGATGTCAGAGCAGTCCAGAAACGCGGCGCGGACGAGTTCAAGGTCGACTCGACGCCGACCTTCTTCATCAATGGGAAGACCTACAAAGGGGCGATGTCGATTGAGGAAATGTCGGCCATCATCGACCCTCTGCTCTGACGTCCAGGCCGCGTCGAAGCGACCGAGCTTCGGCGCGCTCGCCTGTAATGTGGGGCGGCGCGAATGAAATTTTCGCGCCTTCGCCTCCTCGGTTTCAAGTCCTTCGTCGAGCCCGGCGAGTTCGTCATCGAACGCGGCCTTACCGGCATTGTCGGACCGAACGGCTGCGGCAAGTCGAACCTTGTCGAGGCGCTGCGCTGGGTGATGGGCGAAAGCTCCTACAAGAACATGCGCGCGTCCGGCATGGACGACGTGATCTTCTCCGGCTCGGGCACGCGGCCGGCCCGCAACACCGCCGAAGTCACGCTTTTCCTCGACAACACCGACCGCACCGCGCCCGCCGCCTTCAATGACGCCGATGAGTTACAGGTGTCGCGCCGCATCGAGCGCGAGGCGGGCTCGCTCTACCGCATCAATGGCAAGGAAGCACGCGCCAAGGACGTGCAGCTGCTGTTCGCCGACCAGTCGACCGGCGCGCGCTCGCCCTCGATGGTCGGGCAGGGCCGCATCGGCGAACTGATCCAGGCCAAGCCCCAGGCGCGCCGCGCCCTTCTCGAAGAGGCGGCTGGCATTTCCGGCCTGCACACGCGCCGCCACGAGGCGGAACTCAG
>NZ_RZOJ01000664.1:0-1869 GCF_003998845.1 Mesorhizobium sp. M4A.F.Ca.ET.022.05.2.1
TTCGACCGCCTCGGACACCCTTTATGCCGATCTGAGGCTGGCGGCTGGCGCCAGCGTCAAGATTCCGGCCGATGCCGAGGAACGCGCCATCTACACGCTGGAAGGCGAGGTCTCGATTGCCGGCGACCGTTTCCCGGCCGAGCGGCTTCTGGTGTTCAAACCGGGCGACGAAATCGTGGTTTCGTCTAAGAACGGTGCCCATTTCATGCTGTTCGGCGGCGCCTCGCTCGGCTCCCGGCGCTACATCTGGTGGAATTTCGTTTCGTCGTCGAAAGAGCGCATCGAGCAGGCGAAAGAAGAATGGAAGACGGGCCGCTTCGATATCGTTCCCGGAGACGAGGAAGAGTTCATTCCGTTACCGGACAATTAACGTCAGAACCATCCGCGTCATTGACACGCATTTACATTCGCCGGGCGGCGGCATATTTCGCCCATGATCAACGTGCATGACATCAGGTTTCACCAGGCCTCTCAACAAGTGAACGCGACGCTGCAAACGCCACTCCTCGACAAGGTCCGCATCCCCGCGGATCTGAGGACGCTTGACGAAAGCGAGCTGCCGCAGCTCGCCTCGGAACTGCGCGCCGAGCTGATCGATGCCGTTTCCCACACCGGCGGTCACCTTGGCGCCGGGCTCGGCGTGGTCGAGCTCACCGTTGCGCTACACTACGTCTTCAACACGCCGGACGACCGGCTGATCTGGGATGTCGGCCACCAGGCCTATCCGCACAAGATCCTGACCGGCCGCCGCGACCGCATCCGCACCTTGCGGCAGGAGGGCGGCCTTTCCGGCTTTACCCGGCGGGCCGAGAGCGAATACGACCCCTTCGGCGCGGCCCACTCCTCGACCTCGATTTCCGCCGGCCTTGGCATGGCTGTCGGACGCGAGTTGTCCGGCGGACGCAACAACGTCATTGCCGTCATCGGCGACGGCGCCATGTCGGCCGGCATGGCCTATGAGGCGATGAACAATGCCGGTGCCCTCGATGCCCGGCTGATCGTCATCCTCAACGACAACGACATGTCGATCGCTCCACCGACCGGCGCTATGAGCGCCTATCTGGCGAGGCTCGCCTCCGGCAAGGCCTATCTCGGCCTGCGCGATTTCGGCAAGAAGCTGACCTCCTATCTCGGCAAGCGCGCCGACCGCGCCATCACGCGGGCAGTCGAGCATGCGCGCGGCTACGTTACCGGCGGCACGCTGTTCGAGGAACTCGGCTTTTATCACATCGGCCCGATCGACGGGCACAATCTCGAGCATTTGATCCCGGTGCTGAAGAACGTCCGCGACAATGCCGACGGCCCGGTGCTGATCCATGTCGTGACCCAGAAGGGCAAGGGCTATGGCCCGGCGGAAGCCGCCGCCGACAAATATCACGGCGTCAACAAATTCGACGTCATTACTGGCGCGCAGGCCAAGGCGCCCGCCAACGCTCCAAGCTACACCAAGGTCTTCGCCGAGAGCCTGATCCAGGAAGCGCACGCGGACGACCGCATCGTGGCGATCACCGCCGCCATGCCGAGCGGCACCGGGCTCGACCTCTTCGGCGAGGTTTTCCCGACCCGGACGTTCGATGTCGGCATCGCCGAGCAGCATGCGGTGACCTTCGCCGCCGGGCTCGCCACCGAGGGCTACAAGCCCTTCGCCGCCATCTATTCGACCTTCCTGCAGCGCGCCTACGACCAAGTCGTCCATGACGTGGCGATCCAGAAGCTGCCGGTGCGCTTTCCGATCGACCGCGCCGGCTTCGTCGGCGCCGACGGCGCCACCCATTGCGGCGCCTTCGACACCACCTTCCTCGCGTCGCTGCCCGGCTTTGTCGTCATGGCAGCCGCCGACGAGGCGGAGCTGCGCCATATGGTGCGCAC
>NZ_RZOJ01000665.1:0-1858 GCF_003998845.1 Mesorhizobium sp. M4A.F.Ca.ET.022.05.2.1
CTCCGGCACCTGCTTTCCCGAGATCGTCACCGGCGCGCTGCCCGTCATCTACCCCTTCATCGTCTCCAATCCCGGCGAAGCGGCGCAGGCCAAGCGCCGTATCGCCGCCGTCACGCTCGGCCACCTGCCGCCGCCGCTGACTGGTGCGGGCCTCGATGAGAACCAGCAGCGCCTCGAGCGGCTGGTCGACGAATATGCGCAGGCCGACGGGCTCGACCGTCGCCGCCGCGACCGCCTGGCCAGGCTGATCGTCGAGACCGCGCGAAAAACCGGGCTTGCCTCCGAAGCTGGCGTTGCCAGAACCGACGCGCCGGACGAAGCGCTGCGCCGCATCGACGCCTGGCTCTGTGACCTCAAGGATTTCGCCGTCAAGGACGGACTGCACGTCTACGGCCGCGCGCCCGAGGACGAGGCTGATCCGCTGCGCAGGCAAAGCGCAGAGGCGGAAAAGACAGCCCTGCTAGCCGCGCTGGACGGCCGCCACACCAAGGCCGGGCCGGCCGGCGCGCCGGCGCGCGGACGCTCCGACGTGCTGCCGACCGGCCGCAACCTGTTCACCGCCGATCCCCGCACCATGCCGACGCCGACCGCCTATGACCTTGGCCACGCAGCGGCGGAAGAAGTCGTGCGCAGCTACATGCAGTCGCATGGCGACTGGCCGCGCACGCTGGTCATCGACCTCTGGGGCTCGGCCTCGCTGCGCACGGGCGGCGAGGAGATCGCTCAAGGCCTGGCGCTGATGGGCTGCCGGCCGCAATGGGATGGCGCCACCGGCCGCGTCACCGGCATCGAGGTGCTGCCATCGGCAGCCCTTGGCCGGCCGCGCGTCGACGTCACCTGGCGCATTTCCGGCCTGTTCCGCGACATGTTCCCGACCCAGATCGCGCTGATCGATGCCGCCGCCAGCGCGGTTTCGAGCCGCGACGAGGACGATGCCGAGAATCCGCTTGCCGCGGCGACGCGCTCCGAGGGCAAGGTCGGCCCGCGCATTTTCGGCACCTCGCCCGGCACCTACGGCGCCGGCGTCGAGGATCTATTATCGCGCGGCGATTGGACCGCGCGCGAGGAAATTGGCCGTGCCTATCTCGACGCCACCTCGCATGCCTATGGCGGCGCTGACGGCGAAGCGATTTCCGCGCCTGGCGCCTTCGAGGGCCGCATCGCCGAGGCCGACCTGCTAGTCCACACTGGCGACGACCCCGGCCGCGACATCCTCGAGGGTTCGGCTGACGTCGCCTTCATCGGCGGGTTCTCGGCCGCCCTCGCCGCGCTCGGCAGGAATGCTGACCTCATCGTGCTCGACACCACGGACCCGCAGAAACCGAAGCCGCGCTCGGTGGGCGAAGCCGTGGCCAGAGTGGTGCGCGCCCGCGCCGTCAATCCGCGTTTCATCGCCGGCCAGATGCGCCATGGTCCGCGCGGCGCCTCGGAGTTCGCCGAGACCGTCGACCGCCTCGTCGGCTTTGCCGAGACCACGCATGCCATATCGGGCGCGCTGATCGAGGCGGTGCACGATGCCTATCTCGGCGACGCGGACGTTCGCGCCTTCATCCTGCGCGAGAACCCGGCCGCCGCGAAGGTGATCGCGGAACGCTTCCTCTCCGCGCGGCGGCGCGGCCTGTGGCACCCCTTGCGGAACTCCATCGATGACGATCTCGCCGCGCTGATCGCCGAAGCCCAGCGGGTGGCGGCATGAACGCCTTCTCCCGCCGTGGCGCCTGCCCTGCCCTCAGCACGCCGATGCAGACCGGCGACGGACTGCTGGTGCGGCTCAACCCGGTCGCTGGAGGAATGCCACCGAAGCTTTTGATCGGACTCGGCGAATCCGCCTTGCGCCACGGCAACGGTATCATGGAGG
>NZ_RZOJ01000666.1:0-1845 GCF_003998845.1 Mesorhizobium sp. M4A.F.Ca.ET.022.05.2.1
CATAGCGCTGCGCGGCAGCCGTCACCTCGCCATTGCGCGCCAGGACCAGACGGGTGCGCAAGGCGATCGTTTGCCGGCCAACCGTGTCCGTCAGCACTTCGCCGACCCGTTGCGGTTCACAGGCAAAGCCCAGCTCGGCCGCCGAAGCATAGAGCCGCGCAAGGTGACGATCGAAGCGCAGGAAGCCGGGGCCCGGCTCCCAACGCATGGTCTCGATCAGCTCGAAATCGGCACGGTCCCTGTCGCGAAGCGGGCTTTCAAGAGACACTCCTGATACTCCTCCTCGGCGGTGGAATCGAAGACGACGCCGCCGCCGACATTGTAGACGGCCTCGCCGCTTGAAAAGAGCGAAATGGTGCGGATCGCCACGGAAAAGCGCATTGTGCCGCCGGGTGCGATCCAGCCGATGGCGCCGCAATAGACGTCGCGCGGTGTGCCCTCGAGATCGTGCAGTATCTCCATGGCGCGGATTTTCGGCGCGCCGGTGATCGAGCCGCAGGGGAACAGCGCCGCGAGGATGCGGCGGATGCCGACGTCCGGCAACAGCCGGGCCCGCACGCGGCTCACCATCTGGTGCACGGTCGGATAGGTCTCTATGCGGAACAGTTCCGGCACCTCCAGTGTGCCAACCTCGCTGATCAGCGAGATGTCGTTGCGCAGCAGGTCGACGATCATGCGGTTCTCGGCCTGGTTCTTCTCGTCCTTGCGCAGGAACGATTTCAGCCGCGCGTCCTCGGCCCTGGTCGCGCCGCGCGGCGCCGTGCCCTTCATCGGATGCGTCTCGATCATCCCTTCGGCGTCGATTTCGAAGAAGAGCTCGGGCGATCGCGAGAGCACCACCGGATCGCCGAGCGAAATCAGCGCGCCGTATTTCACCGGCTGGCGTTCGGTGAGCGAGTCGAAGGCGGCGAGCGGATCGCCGGACCACTGCGCGCGCACGGGGAAGGTCAGATTGCCCTGGTAGCAGTCACCCCTGCGGATGTGGTCGTGCAACCGCGCAAAGCGCTTCGCATAGTCCTGCGCCGACCAGGCCGCCCGGGCGTCGAAGATCGGGCCGTTGGTCGCCGGACCGGCGCGGCGTGGCACCGCCTGCTCGACGGGAGCATCGAAGACGCCGAAGCACACCAGCGGCGCGCGCCGACCCTCAGGAAGCAATGGCACCAGTTTTGGCTCGAGCAGGTAGCCAGCCTCGTAGGAGAGGTATCCTGCCAGCCATTTGCCGGCGTCGGCTGCCGCCTGCGCGGCTTCGAGCGCCGGCAGGAAATCGTCCGCGTCGCGCGCCACGATGATCTCGGCCGGTTGGTCGAAGACCAACTGGCGGCCGCTCTCGTCGTTGCGGAAAATAGCGGAGGGCAGGGACATTGCTCGGGTGTTCGGTCGGTGGCGCCAGCGATCGCTCTATATGGGGTCTTGGTGGCGCGCAATCGAGGGAGCGGCGTCCTGGGACGCAAAGGCGGCTGGAGCAAAGGAAGGCGGCGGTGCCCAGGACTGGCACCGGCGCTGTCACATGCCCGAAGGCGAAGCGGGATCAGGTGTTGCTGGCGGTTCCCGCGGTCGGGAAGCGGCGGGCGAATTCCTTCTCATCGCCGGCGGCGAGCAACTTCGCCTGCTCGATCCATTGCTCGCGCGCGATACGACCATCGAAGTTCAGCACGTCCTCGATCCGCTTGACGTCGGCTGCTGTCCAGGCGGCAATCTGGGCATAGCTTGTAACCCCAAGGCCCTTGAGCAGCTTTTCGTTGACCGGGCCGATGCCGATGAGGCGGCGCAGATTATCGGCCTTGCCCGTCGCCGCCTTGGTCGAAGCCGGTGCGGCCTTCTTCGCTGCAGCCTTGGGCGCCGCTG
>NZ_RZOJ01000667.1:0-1826 GCF_003998845.1 Mesorhizobium sp. M4A.F.Ca.ET.022.05.2.1
GGTAGTGCGAACCGCGGCTCTCCTCGCGCCGAAATGCCGCGATCGCGATCAACAGCGCAACCAGGGCCGGGTCGGCCGTGGCGGTCTCGCCAACGGCGATCGGTAGAAGGGTCGGGATCGCCTCGCGCAGCGCTTTGCCATTTCGAAAGATGCCAAGCGCATTAGAGACAAGTTGGCGTAAAGGTGAAGGGTCGGGTCGCAATGGAAAGACTGCCGGCAGCCTGGGCCATTGCCGGCCGGTTGAGGTCCCGGCCACACTTGCCGCGACCCAGGCGGCTGTTGCAATGGCTTCGGTCAGCGAGTTGCTGGCGAGACGATTGGCGCCATGCAGCCCTGTGCATGCGACCTCGCCGCAGGCCCACAAGCCGCCAACGGAACTGCGCCCTTCAGCGTCTACCGCCACGCCGCCCATGTGATAGTGAGCCGCCGGACGCACGGGAATGGGCTCCATGGCCGGATCAATGCCGGCCTGCTTGCAAGCGGCGTCGATCGCCGGGAAGCGTTTTGCGAATTTTTGCCCGAGGCATCGCCGGGCGTCGAGATAGACACGATGCCCGGCGGCAAGCTGATTGGCGATTGCGCGGGCGACCACGTCGCGCGATGCGAATTCAGCGCCAGGTATAGCGGCAAGGAAGCGGTGACCGTATTCGTCCACCAGCACCGCGCCTTCGCCCCGTACCGCTTCGCTTATAAGCGGCATTGGCCGGCGCGGCGTGTCGAGCGCGGTCGGGTGGAACTGCACGAATTCCAAATCGGCGAGCTCCGCGCCGGCACAGGCGGCCAGCGCAAGGCCATGCCCATATGAGGAAAGCGGGTTCGTGGTTTCGCCAAAGAGGCCGCCGATACCGCCAGTCGCAAGCACCACACGGCGGGTGGGCAAAGCAAACACGCCACTGTGCAGGACGGCCAACAAGCCCACAACGCCGCCCTCTGCAACGACCAGGCGAAGGGCTGTCGCACCTTCCATGATTGTGATCGAACGGGTTCGCCGCGCCACGGCGAGCAGCGTGCTGAACAACTCGCGGCCGGTGGCATCACCGGCGGCATGGACAATGCGGCGCCGCGAATGAGCCGCCTCCAGGCCGAGCAGCAGTTTTCCGTCTAACGCGCGGTCGAAAGGAGCGCCCAGACGAATGAGGTGGTCGACGGCTGCGGGGACTGACTCGACGACTCGCCTGGCGATCGCTTCATTGCAAAGGCCGTCGCCGGCAGCAAGCGTGTCGGTCAGATGGAGTTCGGGACTGTCGTCGTCCCCCAGGCTCGCGGCAAGGCCGCCCTGGGCCAACGTGCTTGAGGTTTCGGTTCCGAGCGGAGCGCGGGAAAGAATAACGACCGGCTGTGGCGCCAGGTGAAGCGCGGTCATCAGGCCGGCGATGCCAGCGCCGACAATGACCGGCGCCCCGCCAATGTCATGGACGTCTGGGGTCATACGAAGAGCATGCGCTCGACGGCCCAGCGGGCCCGCTCGGCGACACGCGGATCGATCGTGATGACGTGACGGTTTTCCTCGATCGCGCTGCGGATGTTACGAAGCGTGATGCGTTTCATGTGCGGGCAAAGGTTGCACGGACGCACAAAATCCACGTCCGGGTGCTCGACCGCGACGTTGTCGCTCATCGAGCATTCGGTCATCAGCACGACGCGCGCCGGTTTGTGTCGTCCGACATAGTCGGACATCGCCGCCGTCGAGCCGGCGAAGTCCGCTTCGGCGACCACCTCCGGTGGGCATTCTGGATGGGCAAGCACGGTCACACCCGGATGGGCCTCGCGCAGATCGCGAATGTCGTTCGCACTGAAGCGCTCATGCACCTCGCAGCGTCCCTTCC
>NZ_RZOJ01000668.1:0-1819 GCF_003998845.1 Mesorhizobium sp. M4A.F.Ca.ET.022.05.2.1
AAGGCAGGCGCAGCGAGCCGCGTGCCATGATGCGCTCGGCCGCGCGCACCGGCGGCACGCTGATCCTGCCGAAATTCCGCTGTGCCCGCGAGGTGCATCCGCCGCTGGTGGTGCTTGCCGACATTTCCGGCTCGATGAGCCAGTACACGCGCATCTTCTTGCATTTCCTGCACGCGCTGACGGAAAAGCGCCGCCGCGTGCATGCCTTCGTCTTCGGCACGCGCCTGACCAATTTGACGCGGCAGATGCGCCATCGCGATCCCGATGCCGCGCTCGCCGAGTGCTCGGCGACTGTGAAGGACTGGTCCGGCGGCACCCGTATCGGCGACACGCTGGCCGAGTTCAACCGCCTGTGGTCGCGGCGCGTGCTGGGGCAGGGGGCTGTGGTGCTGCTGATCACCGACGGGTTGGAGCGCGACGAGATCGCCGGCCTTTCGGAAGAAATGGAGCGGCTGCACAAATCCTGCCGTCGGTTGATCTGGCTGAACCCTCTGCTGCGCTTCGACGGTTTCGAGGCGCGCGCGCGTGGCGTCAAGGCGATGCTGCCGCATGTCGACGAGTTCCGCCCGGTGCACAATCTCGAGGCGTTGGCCGATCTCTGCGCCTCGCTCGACCAGCGGCCGGCCGCTCGCGTCGATCCGCGTCGATGGCTGCGGGCTGGCGACAGGCACGCCGCATAGCCATATGTTTATCCATCGGAAGAAAGACTCCCGGAAAATTGAAATCACCATACAGGGACCGATGAATGACGCTCCAATGCATCAACCCAAAGGATCTGCCAATTCCGCAGACGTACAGCCAGGTTGTCGTTGCGACAGGCAGCAAGTTGGTATTCATCTCGGGCCAGGAGCCCGAAGACCTGGATGGCAAACTTGTTGGCCGTGGTGATCTTGCGACTCAGGCGCGCCAGGTGTTTGGCAATCTCGGCCGCGCACTCGCCGCCGCCGGTGCGGCGCCTGCGCAGGTCGCCAGGATCACGATCTATGTCGTCAACTACAATCGCGATGAATGCCTGCCGATCATCGAAAAGGCGCGGGTAGAGCTGTTCGGAGACCATAAACCAGCCGACGTGGTGCTTGGCGTGGCGAGCCTGTCCCCCGACTATCTGATCGAGGTTGACGCGTTCGCAGTGATTGATTGAGCATGCATTTGCACGAACTGCCCAGATCATAAACAGACCCCAAGAGAAGCAGTCATGGAAAACAGCATCTATCTCGATGAGGCCCGCGATCCCCTGATCATCGCGGAAGGCTGGATGAAGGACGGCAAGGATGTCGCCATCGCGACCGTGGTCGAGACCTGGGGTTCGGCGCCGCGCCCGGTCGGCAGCCATCTGGTCATCGACGCCGACGGCAATTTCCACGGCTCCGTCTCCGGCGGCTGCGTCGAAGGAGCGGTGGTGACCGAGGCGATCGATGTCATTGGCTCGGGTAAGGCCAGGATGCTGGAGTTCGGCGTTGCCGACGAGACCGCCTGGCAGGTGGGGCTCTCCTGCGGCGGCCGCATCAAGGTCTATGTCGAGCGGCTTGGTTAGGGCGCCATGGACCCGTATGCGCTGAAAACATTGAACGAAGAGCGCCGCGCCCGCCGCGCGGCGATCCTGGTCACCGACCTCGGCGACGGCCGCGACCGCATCGTGCGCGAGGGCGATCCAGTCGCTGGCGAATTGGGCGAGGCGATCGCCAGGGCATTTCGTACCGGCAATTCCGGCTCGGTCGAGGCGGAAGGGCGCACCTTCTTCCTCAATGTGCATCTGCCGCAGCCGCGCCTGGTGGTGATCGGCGCCGTCCATATCAGCCAGGCGCGGCTGCGGCAGATG
>NZ_RZOJ01000669.1:0-1818 GCF_003998845.1 Mesorhizobium sp. M4A.F.Ca.ET.022.05.2.1
ATGCAATGGAAACTGGAAGGCAGCGGCCGCGAGCGGATAGCCGCCGTCAGCCGCGATCCGCTCCATCGCGCCGACGCGGTCGAGGATATCCTTGCTCGCCGGCTGGTAGTCGAAATGCGCGCCATGCACCGGACCGGTCGCCAATATGCCCGAGTTGAAGACGCCGCCGATGATCAGGGACGTCCGGCGCTGCCGGCAGAGCGGCAGCAACTCGGCCTCGGCGCTGCGGTCGAGGAGCGAATAGCGGCTGGCGAGCAGGATGCAGTCGAGCGGCGCCCGGCTGAGCACATCGAGACAGATCCGCACCTCGTTGACGCCGAGGCCGTAGGCGGAAATCGTGCCGGACGATTTCAGCTCCTCCAGCGCCTTCAACCCGCCATCCATGAACTGGCGGAAATGCAGCTTCGTCTTCTCGACGCCATGCGTGTAGGTGCCGATGTCGTGGACGAACAGGATGTCGATCTTGTTGAGGCCAAGACGCGCGTAGCTGAACTCGACAGAGCGCATGATGCCATCATAGGAATAGTCGTAGTCGAGCGCGAAGGGCAGCGGATCGACATAGGAATGATCCGGCACCTGGTCTTCCGGCACGGGGTGGAACAGGCGCCCGACCTTGGTCGACAACACATAGGACGAGCGCGGCTTCTCGCGCAGGAAATCGCCTGTTCGCCGCTCCGACAGGCCAAAGCCATAGAAGGGCGCGGTGTCGAAATAGCGCAGGCCGCCATCCCAGGCCGTCTGCAGCGTTTCCATCGCCGGCTCACGTGGGCAGGCGCGGTAGAGCCCGCCGATCGCGGCGCCACCGAAGCTGATTTCGGTGACCTCGAGCGCAGTGGTGCCGATCCGGCGTTTGTTCATAAGGCCTCCCCTTGCGGGCCGTCTGGTCGCCCGCGATCATTTGTCGGTGGTTAGAGCGTCGCGCCGAGGTGCCAGGGCACGAACTCGTTGTCGCCGTAGCCGAACGCCTCGCTCTTGGTCTTACGACCGGACGCCGTCTCAACGATGAGCTCGAAGATCTCGCGGCCCATGCCAGCGATGGTCTTCTCGCCGGAAGCGATGACGCCGCAATTGACGTCCATGTCCTCTTCCATCTGGTGGTACATGGTCGAGTTGGTGGCGACCTTGATCGAGGGCGTCGGACGGCAGCCGAAGCAGGAGCCGCGGCCGGTGGTGAAGACAATGACATTGGCGCCGCCCGCCACCTGGCCGGTGGCGGAGACCGGATCGTAGCCGGGCGTGTCCATGAACACCAGGCCGTGGCCGGTGACCTTCTCGGCATAGCCGAAAACGCCATTGAGCGGCGTCTGGCCACCCTTGGCGACCGCGCCCAGCGACTTCTCCAGGATGGTGGTCAGGCCGCCGCGCTTGTTGCCGGGCGAGGGGTTGTTGTCGATCGAGGCGCCGTGCTTGGCGACATGGTCCTCCCACCACTTCACATAGCCGTCGAGCTTGGCCGCGATATCGGGGCTTGCCGCGCGATAGGCCAACAGATGCTCGGCGCCGTAAATCTCCGTCGTCTCGGACAGGATGCCGATGCCGCCGACGCCGGCGAGGATATCGACGGCCGCGCCCAGCGCCGGATTGGCGGTGATGCCCGACATGCCATCGGAGCCGCCGCATTGCAGGCCAACGACGATCTCGCTGACCGGAATCGGTTCACGCTTGAGGTGACCGACTTCCTCGGCGATCTCGGCGAGCACGCCCATCGCCTTCTCGACCGATTTGCGCGAGCCGCCGGCTTCCTGGATGTTGAAATGGCGCTTGCCCGCGGCGACACCCTTCTGGCCGTAAAGGGTCAACTGATTGACCTCGCAACCC
>NZ_RZOJ01000066.1:0-21580 GCF_003998845.1 Mesorhizobium sp. M4A.F.Ca.ET.022.05.2.1
GTCCGGCTCCGCCTCCCCGGGCGAGGCAATTTCGTTCTACCGCGTCATCGAATGGCGTTCGAACGGGCCGGCGCCAAGCCCTGCCCCAACGACAGCGCTGGCCGGCACGCCCGCCGCCCGGCCCGCTCCGCTGGACACCGAGCCTCGGGCGCCCGCGGCGGAGCCCGCCGCGCCGAGTTCCGTTCCAAAAGGCGCCCGGACCGCAAAGCGCGCGCCGTCTCTGCCCGCCGCCGGCAAGGTGGTGCCGTCGGCCGCCCCGTCCGGCTACGAGCTTCCGTCCGAGCAGCTGCTGCAAATGCCGCCGGAGGGCCAGGGCTTCTACATGTCGCAGGAGCGGATGGAACAGAACGCCGACCTGCTCGAAAGCGTGCTGGAGGATTTCGGCGTCAAGGGCGAGATCATCCATGTCCGGCCGGGTCCGGTCGTCACTCTCTACGAGTTCGAGCCGGCGCCTGGCGTGAAGTCCAGCCGCGTCATCGGCCTGGCCGACGACATCGCCCGCTCCATGTCGGCGATCTCGGCGCGCGTCGCCGTCGTGCCCGGCCGCAACGTCATCGGCATCGAACTGCCTAACGAGACGCGCGAGACGGTCTATTTCCGCGAACTGATCGAATCGGCCGGCTTCCGCAACACGTCCTGCAGACTGGCGCTCGGCCTCGGCAAGACGATCGGCGGCGAGCCGGTCATCGCCGACCTGGCCAAGATGCCCCATCTGCTGGTCGCGGGCACCACCGGCTCCGGCAAATCGGTCGCCATCAACACCATGATCCTGTCGTTGCTCTACCGGATGAAGCCGCAGGAATGCCGCCTCATAATGGTCGACCCAAAAATGCTGGAACTGTCCGTCTATGACGGCATCCCGCATCTGCTCACGCCCGTCGTCACCGATTCCAAGAAGGCCGTCACGGCGCTGAAATGGGCAGTGCGCGAGATGGAGGACCGCTATCGCAAGATGGCGCGCCTCGGCGTGCGCAACATCGACGGCTACAACCAGCGCGCCGCCACCGCCCGCGACAATGGCGAGGTCGTTGTCATGCAGGCGCAGGTCGGCTTCGAGAAGGGCACCGGCGAGCCGCTGTTCGAGGAACGGGAAATCGACCTGGCGCCGATGCCCTACATCGTCATCATCGTCGACGAGATGGCCGACCTGATGATGGTGGCCGGCAAGGAGATCGAGGGCGCCATCCAGCGGCTGGCGCAGATGGCGCGCGCCGCCGGCATCCACTTGATCATGGCCACGCAGCGCCCCTCGGTCGACGTCATCACCGGCACCATCAAGGCCAATTTCCCCACCCGCATCTCTTTCCAGGTGACGTCGAAGATCGACAGCCGCACCATCCTGGGCGAGCAGGGCGCCGAGCAGTTGCTCGGCCAGGGCGACATGCTGCATATGGCCGGTGGTGGGCGCATTGTCCGCGTGCATGGCCCCTTCGTCTCCGACATGGAGGTCGAGCACGTCGTGGCGCATCTGAAGGCGCAGGGGCGTCCGGAATATCTCGAAACGGTCACCGCCGACGAGGAGGCGGAAGAAGAGGCGGCCGACGCGGGTCCCGTCTTCGACAAGGGCGCGATGGCCGAAGAGGATGGCGACGCCCTCTACGAGGAAGCCATCAAAGTGGTCAAGCGCGACAAGAAATGCTCGACCTCCTACATCCAGCGCCGCCTCGGCATCGGCTACAATCGCGCCGCATCGCTGGTCGAACGCATGGAGAAGGAGGGCCTGGTCGGCACGCCCAACCACGTCGGCAAGCGTGAAATCCTGGCCGGCCGGCGGGACCACGCGCCGGAGCGCGACGAGACGGATTGACGAGGATCGGGGATGGGGCCGGGCGATACGCCGGTCTTGTTTGACCGGACGCGCTTTCGCGGGGGGTGCGTCAGCCGCCGTTGGCGGCGAGCACGATCGCGGCTCGCAGTTCCTCCAGCCCGTCGCTCTTTTCCGACGACGTCGCCAGGACGAACGGGAAGGCGGCCGGCCGCTTCTTGATCTTGGCCAGCGTCTCCTCGATCAGCCGCGGCACGCCGGCCGCCTTGATCTTGTCGGTCTTGGTCAGCACGATCTGGTAGGACACCGCCGCCTTGTCGAGCAGCGACAGCACCTCCTCGTCCTTGGCCTTGATGCCGTGGCGGGCATCGATCAGCACATAGACGCGCTTCAGTGTGACGCGGCCCTTGAGATAGTCGAAAACCAGCTTCGTCCAGTCGTCGACCTTTTCCTTCGGCGCGCTGGCATAGCCGTAGCCCGGCATGTCGACCAGCGCCATCGGCGGCAGGTCGGCGCCTTCGCCGGAAAAGCCGTCCGGCACGAAATAGTTGAGCTCCTGCGTGCGCCCCGGCGTGTTCGAGGTGCGAGCCAGCCCCTTCTGGCCGACCAGCGCGTTGATCAGCGACGACTTGCCGACATTCGAGCGGCCGGCGAAGGCGATCTCCGGCGGTCCTTCCGGCGGCAGGAACTTCATCGCCGGCACGCCGCGGATGAAGACCCAGCCTCGGGTGAACAGGTCGGTGCCGATCACGGTCTTGTCCATCAGACGGCTGCCTCCAGGCGGGCAATGTCGGCGCCCCTGATGGCGTTGAGGTTGCGGCTGATCTTGTCCACCGGCCAGTCCCACCAGGCTGCCATCAGCAGCCGCCGGACCGTCTTGTCGTCGAAGCGCATCTTCACCACCTTGGCCGCGTTGCCGGCAACGATCGCATAGGCCGGCACGTCGTGCGTGACAACCGATTTCGCCGCGACGATGGCGCCATGGCCGATTGTCACCCCGGGCATGATCACCGCATCCATGCCGATCCACACATCGTTGCCGACCACCGTGTCGCCGCGGATCTCCTTCGACCATGTCTTCGGGTCGAAGCCTTCCTCCCAGCCATGGCCGAAGATGTTGAACGGATAGGTCGAGAAGCCCGACATCGCATGGTTGGCGCCGTTCATGATGAAGCGCGCGCCTTCGGCGATGGCGCAGAACTTGCCGATGATCAGTCTGTCGCCGATGAACGGATAGTGGTGCAGCACGCAGCGTTCGGCGAATTTGTCCGGCCCGTCCGGGTCGTCGTAATAGGTGAAGTCGCCGATCTCGATGTTGGGCGCGGTGACCAGCCCTTTCAGGAAGCCGACGCGCGGATGCATCGGGATCGGGTGCTTGATGTTGGGATTGGGTCCGGTCATGGGCTGGCTCCGTCCACCCTTGCGACGAGACGGAGCTTATAGGGGTGTGCGGCGGCGCGGTCTACCTGTGGTGAAGCCGGGGTCCCGCGAAGCAGCGCGGAACCCCGGCCTGCCGGACGACCTCCCAAACACCGGCGTCGCAGCACCGGAAGCCGTCACGGCCTTTTGGGGAGGACTGAAAAAGCAACGATGAATACCTGGCCCGAGTTTCCGGGCGACAACAAAAAACCCGGACGAGCCGGGTTTTTCGAAGACTATTGATCGGGCTGCCGGCTATTCCGCCGGCGAGGGTTTCTTGCGGAACAGCGCCGCCAGATTGTCCCACAATTCGATCTTGGCGCCCTGGCGCTTCATGATCACGCCCTGCTGCAGGATCGACAGCAGGTTGTTCCAGGCCCAGTAGATGACCAGGCCCGCCGGGAAGCCCGCCATCATGAAGGTGAAGATGATCGGCATCCAGGTGAAGATCGCGGCCTGCGTCGGATCCGGCGGCGTCGGGTTCATGCGCATCTGCAGGAACATGGTGACGCCCATCAGCAGCGGCCAGACGCCGATCATAAGCATGTGCGGCAGCGTGATCGGGATCAGGCCGAACAGGTTGAAGATCGAGGTCGGATCCGGCGCGGCAAGGTCCTGGATCCAGCCGAAGAACGGCGCGTGCCGCATCTCGATGGTGATGTAGAGCACCTTGTAGAGCGAGAAGAAGACCGGGATCTGCAGCGCCACCGGCCAGCAGCCGGCCAGCGGATTGATCTTCTCGGTCTTGTAGAGCTCCATCATCGCCTGCTGCTGCTTCATCTTGTCGTCCGCGTATTTCTCGCGGATCTCGAGCATCTTCGGCTGCACCTTCTTCATGTTCGCCATCGACGCATAGGACTTGTTGGCGAGCGGGAAGAAGATGGCCTTGACGATGACGGTGGTGGCGAGGATGGCCAGGCCGAAATTGCCGAAGAATTTGTAAAGCGTGTCGATCAGCCAGAACATCGGCTTGGTGATGAAGTGGAACCAGCCCCAGTCGATCAAGAGGTCGAACCGCTTGATGTGGCGGTCCTCGGCATAGGCGTTAATCTTGGCGACTTCCTTGGCGCCGGCGAAGACCTCGGTCTCGACGGTCGCCGACTGGCCGGCATCGACATTGATCGCGTCGGTCAGGAAGTCGGACTGGTAGCGGTGGCGGCCATCCTCGAAATAGGCGTAGCGCGGCTGGAACGGCTGCTTCTCGGTCGGCACCAGCGTCACCGCCCAGTATTTGTCGGTGATGCCGAGCCAGCCGTCGGTCGACTTGCCGGGCTGGGCCTGCTTGTCCTTCTCGATGGAGGCGTATTTGTGCTCCTGCAAGCCTTCCGTCCCGGTATAGCCGATCAGACCCTCATGCAGCACATAGGTGCTGGCGACGGCCGGCTTGTCGAAGCGGGTGACGCGGCCGTAGTTGAACAGCGAGACGGCGGCGGCGCCCGAATTCTGCACCGTGTCGGAGACCGTGAACATATAGTCGTTGTCGACCGAGACGGTGCGCTTGAAGGTCAGGCCCTTGTCGTTCGAATAGGTCAGCGTCACCGGCGTCGACGGCGTCAGCGTCGCGTTGCCGTCGACCGTCCACACCGTATCGGCGCCCGGCACCGCGCCGGTCTTGTCGTTGCCGACGAAGCCGATCTCGGCGAAATAGCCGTTGGGCAGCGCCGACGGATTGAGCAACTCGATCTCGGGCGAGTTCTTGTCGACGGTCTCGGTGTAGTGCTTGAGCTTGAGGTCGTCGAGCCGCGCACCGGTCAGGTTGATCGAGCCCTCCAGGCTCGGCGGGTCGATCTTGACGCGGCTGGTCGCCGCCAGCGCCTGCGCGCGGCCCGCCGCCGTCACGGCCTCGCCGCCGGGAGCGCTCGGAATGGCGCCGGGGGCGGGGGCCGGCGTGCCGGCGGCGCCCGGATTGGCCGCCTCGGCGGTCTTCTTCTGTTCGGCCTTCCGCTGCTCCTCGATGCGGGCCGCCTCGCGCTGCTGCTCGACGCGCGGGTTCATGTAGAACACCTGCCACAGCGTCAGGATCAGCACCGACAGCGCGATGGTGATGAAGAAATTGCGGTTGTTTTCCATCGAAGCCCTTGGCCTATCGTGTTCCGCGCAGTCGGCGGGAAAGTTCGGCTTTCAACTGGCCGAACGGAATGGCGAGCACATCTTCGCGCCCGACGATGACATAGTCATTGCCCGGCGCCATGTCATCGGCCGCATGCGTGCGCACGGCTTCTCTCAGCCGCCGCCGGACGCGGTTGCGCACGACGGCATTGCCGACCTTCTTGGTGACGGTATAGCCGACGCGCGGCAAAAGCGTGTCGCCGCGGTCGAGAACCTCGACGAGGAAAAGCCGCCCGCGGCGCTTTTCGCCGCCGCGGACAGCCAGGAAATCCGCGCGCTTCAGAAGCCGCTTGGGATTTTGTCCCACTGGCTTGCCGGTTGCGGGCAACGATCTCGTCTTTCGTTCAGGCGCTGAGCCGCTTGCGGCCGCGGTTGCGGCGGGCGGCAACGACGCCGCGACCACCCTTGGTGGCCATGCGGGCACGGAAACCGTGCCGGCGCTTGCGGACGAGTTTGGACGGTTGGTAGGTACGCTTCATTTGTTTTAATACCGCGGGGTGCGGCCCTTCTTGATTCTGTCACTCTGTAACAGGAGCTTTGCCGGGCCGGTTTAGGCGCGATCGAAACCGCGCCGGGACGAATGGCCCGAGCGTGAGCGGGCTTATAGAAAGAAGGGTTTTGGAAGTCAATCCGGCGCTGGCTGCGCCCTTTGTCGCGATCGCGCGGTGGATGTTTTTTATCCCGCAAGGATGAAATTGGCAAAAAAGCCGCAATCGCCTAATCTTCGCTATCAAGTGTTTGTGAAGACCTGAAGCATGACTGAAGCCCAAGCCACGGACGACAGGGCCGGCGCGGCGATTACCGCTGCCCGCACGGTGCCCCTGTCGCGCGGCCTGTCGACCAAGCTTCTTCTGCTCACCATCGTCTTCGTGCTTTTGGCCGAAATCCTGATTTTCCTGCCCTGGATCGCCAGCTATCGGGTGAGCTGGCTGAAGGAGCGCCTGGGCACAGCGGCCGCGGTCTCGATCGTCCTGGTGCAGGGCGAGCCCAACTCGCTCTCGCGCACTGCCCAGAACGACGTTTTGATGGCGATCGGCGCCAAGGCGATCGCCGTGCGCGACGGCGGCGTCTCGCGGCTTTTGGTGGTGTCCGAGATGCCGCCGCAGGTCGACGAGCATATCGACATTTCCAAGGTCGGCATGATCGACGGCATGACCGGGGCGCTCGACACGCTGTTCTTCGGCGGCAAGCGCATGCTGCGCGTGTTCGGCCCGGTCGGCGAGAGCGACAAGGAATTCGAGCTGATCATGCCCGACTACGCCTTGCGCAGCGCCATGTTGGTCTATTCGCGCAACGTCGCCTTCGTCTCGCTGCTGATCTCGCTGTTCACCGCCATGCTGGTCTATGCCGCGATCGACTTGATCATGATCGGCCCGATCCGCGCCATGACGCGCTCGATGCTGACCTTCTCGGAGGCGCCCGACGATCCCGGGCGCATCATCCGTCCCGCCGCTCGCGCCGACGAGATCGGCGTCGCCGAGCGCGAGTTGTCGCAGATGCAGGAACGGCTGCAGAAGATGCTCTCCGAGCAGAAGCACCTCGCCGATCTCGGGCTGGCGGTGTCGAAGATCAACCACGACATGCGCAACATCCTGGCCTCCGCGCAGCTGATGTCCGACCGCCTGCGGCTGGTCAAGGACCCGACCGTGCAGTCCTTCGCGCCGAAGCTGCTGCGCGCGCTCGACCGCGCGGTGTCCTATTCGGAGGGCGTGCTCGCTTATGGCCGCACGCAGGAGCCGCCGCCGTCGCGCCGCCGCGTCCGGCTGCGCCAGCTGGTCGAGGACGTGCACGGCCTGCTCGACATCGAGGAGGGCATCGAATTCGTCAACGGCGTCGAGCACGCCTTCGAGGTCGATGCCGATTCCGACCAGCTGTTCCGCGTGCTCACCAATCTCTGCCGCAACGCCGTGCAGGCGATGGCGGCCGACACCGAAAGCGCTGTGGTGCGCAGGCTGGCCGTCTCGGCCGAGCGCCTGGGCAGCGTCAGCCGCATCGTCGTCACCGACACCGGCCCCGGCCTGCCGCCGAAAGCGCGCGAGAACCTGTTCGCCGCCTTCCGCGGCTCGGCGCGCAGCGGCGGCACCGGCCTTGGTCTGGCCATCGCCTACGAGCTGATCCGCGCCCATGGCGGCACGGTCGAGCTGGTCGAATCGATCGGCGGCCGCACCGTCTTCGCCGTCACCATCCCCGACCAGCCGGTGCGGCTCGACCAGGCGCGCGGAAGTTTGCGCCGACCTGCCTAGTCCGGACAAAAAGTGCCTGCGACAAAACTTTTGCCGGATCGGCTTGCTTTTCGGAAATTCAGTCGTTAGGGAACACGTCTCGTCGCGGCCGGTCGTCACGATCGGATCGCGGGGCTATGCCAAGCATGGCCTGATGCGCGCCCGTAGCTCAGCTGGATAGAGCACCAGACTACGAATCTGGGGGTCAGGAGTTCGAATCTCTTCGGGCGCGCCATTATTTCAAGCACTTAGCAGGGCGCCGCAGACTAGCACGACTAGTTTGTCTGCGATTTTGTCTGCGGAAGCGCAAACCTTCTCAGGATACGAGCCGCTACGAGACATCGGTGGAGATGCCGCATTCGGAGCGCGGTTGCGCAGCCGCGATAGTGCCAAACGCGCTAATGCCGAGTGCGCCGACAGCCACACTCATTCACATTGGTGGGACGTCCCTACGCCAGCCCGTCATCGCGGCAAAGCCAAATGAGGCGAAGGCCGAACTGAACTGACGGGCGGTAGTGACCGGCCGACGCCGCCGTAGCCGTCGGGACCGAACAGTCGGAGCGGCAGCGCCACCAAGGATGTTCATCGAGCCGAGACCGCCAATCCAGCGTTCCGAGTTGGTTTCGAAATCGAGACTGGCTGGAAACTCTATGAGGATCCAGTTGACATTTAACGCGTGAGCCGATACTAACACGTTAGTGGAAACTAACTTAAACAGCGGCTGGACGGCTCTCGGCGACACGACGAGGCGCGCGATCTTCGAGATGCTGGTCGAACACCCGAGTTCGGTGACCGAGTTGGCAAGCGCTCTGCCGGTCACCCGGTCCGCGGTTTCGCAGCATCTGAAGGTACTGAAGGATGCCAGGCTCGTGGTCGACACACCCGCCGGCAAGCACCGCATCTATCGCGTCGATCCCGATGGGTTGGCGGCTTTGCGCGCCGACCTGGACCGGTTCTGGATAAAAACGCTCGCGGCCTACAAGGAAGCCGTGGAGCAGCAGCCAAAGGAGTGATGATGAGTACGCAAGCAGCAGATACAATCGTCAGGCATTCGATCGTGGTCGAGGCACCGATCGAGCGCGCCTTCAAAGTCTTCACCGAGGACTTTGGCAAGTTCAAACCCAAGGAGCACAATCTGCTCCGTGTACCCATCGTCGAAACGGTGTTCGAGCCGCGCGTCGGTGGAAACATCTATGATCGCAGCGCAGACGGCAGCGAGTGTCGCTGGGCGAACGTACTGGCCTACGAGCCGCCGCACCGGCTGCTGCTTAGCTGGAACATCACGCCGCAATGGCGGCTGGAGACCGATCTCAACAAGACCAGCGAGTGGGAAGTGCGGTTCACCGCAGAGGCCGCCAACCGCACGCGCGTCGAGTTGGAGCACCGCAAGCTCGAGCGCCACGGCGCGGGTTGGGAAGGCGTGCGCGATGGTGTTGCGGCCGATCAGGGCTGGCCGCTCTACCTGCAGCGATACGCCGACCTGTTTGGTCGGTGACTCATGGATGAATGAAAGGTCCGCACTGGACGGTGCGGACCTTGCAGATCGGCTGCCATGTCGCAACGTGGGTTCGGTTCTACGGTACGGCGCGGCCTTCGTACATGAAGACCATCGGCCTTGGCCCTTTCGCATAGCCTGTTTGAAGATGCCCGATCTTGAAGCCCGCGCTTTCGATCAGGGTGCGGATCGGTCGGTTGAGATGGCAGCCGCCGCCGATGCGCTTCCAGAACGGCGTCAGGCGATCCTGCCAGCGTTGAACCGACGCTTCCGGCGAGAGGCCGTGTTCCACGAACAGGAGTTGCCCGCCTGGCTTGAGTACCCGCCGCATTTCGCCAAGCGCCTGGCCGGCGCCGTGGATCGAGCAGAGCGTCCAGGTTGTGACAACGATATCGATGGAGTGACTGTCCAACGGAATTTCCTCCGCCGAGGCCTCGATGAGATTTGCTGCGCAAGTACAATGCCTGGCGGTATGCCGGGCCATCGCCAATAGCCGCGGTGATGGATCAAGGCCGATCACGTCGTGCACGGCGGCAGGATAGAGTGGCAGATTCAGGCCTGAGCCAATGCCGATCTCGAGCACGCGTCCTTCCGCGGCCGAGAGCACGCTGTGCCTGTAAGGCAGCAGTTCACGGTTGGTCATTGAGCGGTGCACCAGGCGCGGCAGCAGGACATTCTGATAGAAGCCCACGGTCCTGTCCCTTCAGTTCGCAGGTCGCCGGGTGCGCAGCGCGCAGCGTGTGACCGCACGCTGGAATTCATCGTAATAAGTTGGGTCTTCCGTTCCCATGAGCTTGTCCCACCAGGTGAAATAGAGTCCGAAATTGGCGCGGGGCCGCGCATGGTGCAGGTCGTGATGTGTGACCGTGGCCATCCAATCGAACAGAGGGCGGCCCTCCCGGTTGGCGGGAAATATCTCGTATCCGCTGTGGCCAATGGCGTTTCTGAGCATCATGTGCGCGGTGAAGATGAACGCGGCGAGCACACTGGTCGGCATGATGGCCATGAAGAGCAGAAGGAACACCGCATTGACGAAGGCTTCGCTGGCGTCGAAGGCATAGGCGGTCCACGGTGTCGGATTGTACGAACGGTGGTGGAGGCGGTGGAACCACCGGAACAGTTTTGGGCGATGCATGAACCAGTGGGTCCAGTAGAACCACGCATCGTGCGCGACGATCAGCGCGACGACATTGATGGCGAAATGGGCCCACCCGTATTGTCCTGGGTCTTCATAGACCGGGAGCCAGCCAAGATTGGCCAGAATGGCGATCGTCAACCCGACCAGGGAGAAAATCACGACGGTCCGGAGCGACGTGAGAATTTCGCGGATGATTTGCCGCGCTTGCGGTGTCTCTTGGCGAATCTTGCGTGATGCAAGCCGCGCCGAAAGGAGCACGTTGATCAAGAGAAACGTCCCGCCGGCGCCGATCAGGTAGCGATAGAGATCGCTCTGCAGGATCACCGGATAAATGTCGGCTACGAAGCGCATGAGCGGCGCGACGGTTAGGGCGTCAAGCATTTGGCAAGCCTCCGGTGTTGGACAGCCAAGACTACCGGAGGGCGTTCGCCGCGGCTTCGCACCAGGAGAAGCCGATAGGAAAAACTGGATTTCGATCAGAGATTTTCGGAATCGATGAGCTTGCCCAGCGCATCTTTTCGAAACTGCGACGGCGTCGTGCCCGTGCGATCGCGAAATGCCCGGTTGAATGGCGCAAGCGACGCGTAGCCGACGCCAAAAGCGATCGACACGATCTGCTCGCGCACGCGGTCCGGGTCGGCAAGCCGCCGCCGGGCCTCATCGACGCGATGCTCATTGATGAACGCCGAGAAGCTTCTGAAACCGAGCCCGGCATTGATCAGCCGACGAAGGCGATGTTCGGGCACCCCAAGGCGCCCAGCCAATTGGCCGAGCGATAGCTCGGCCTCCAGGCACACCCCGTCTGCGACGGCACGCTTCAGACGCTCCAGTTCGATGCGCTCGGCGGGCGAGAGCTCGCTGACGCTGACGGCCGGCCGGGAGGGCGCCTCGAACAAATCCAGACGCAGGGGTACCAGCCATGCGGTGAAGACGAAGGAGAGCGCAAACAGCATCACGGCCTGCGCGAGCGTCGTCCAGCTGGGAAGCGGCGCGAACATCGCATATATCTCGCCGGCCGCAATGAGGACGGCCGCCAGCGGCAGGACGATGGCGAGCGCGATACGGAAACGGCGCCGGGAATCGACGAGATCATTACGAAAATCCTGAACGGCCATCCACACGATATGTGCAAGCAGAGCCACGAGCACCACCTGATGCAGGACGGTCTGGACGCCAGCAAGCATTGGGCTGTTGCCGTGGCCAAGCAGCAGGATCGCGACCAGAACGACGCCGGGTAGCGCGTAAGCGGGCGACCAGACAAAGTCGTCGCGGAAGAGGCCGATTGCGAACCACCACAGGAAGACGGGATTGAGGACGGCTAGCAGCAAGGGTATCCAGTGAGCATCGCCCAGCATCCCGGGCATGCCCGGTGCGGACAGCAAAACGTAGCTGGCGACTCCGAGAGTCAGCAGGAGGCCGCTCAGTGTCCCCGCGCGCACCGGCCGTAGTCTGACAAACTGAAGGGCCAAGAGCAGGTTGAGGGAGATCGCGCCGCCCCGCAACATCAAGTCCAAAATGCCCGCTCCGTTCATACCGGCAAGTAAACGCAGTTACGCCGACAAGGCAACGCGATCCGGTTGGGGGGTTAAGCGGTTTGCTTGAGTTCCAGGCGGCGCCCGGCGCTCACGCGCGGCGTTCGTTCATCAAGAGCGCCACGACGACGCCTGACAGGAAAGCGCAGCGACCGCGGTAATCGCCGCAGCCAGACCGAAGAAGTCGGCGGCCGAGAGCGCGCCGATCGCATAGCCAAGATCGCGCCAGAAACGGTAGACGCTGAGTGAGCGGGCGCGCCAGGAGGGATGCGATGCATCTGACACCGCAGCGATCAAGCTCGGATAGACCATCGCAGTGCCGAGGCCGAGCAGCACACTGGCCAGCAGCCACCAGGCGAACGCTGGCAGCAGCATCAGAGCGATCGCGATGCCCGCTGGCCATGAGTTGATGTAGATGGCCATGGCCGTTGCGATTTCCCGGCCGGCAAACCAGTCGGCGACCATCTTGGTCATCAGGACGTTCAGCAGAACGCCGCCAGTGCCGCCGATCAGTCGGCCGCTGATCTGCAGGCTCCAGGGCGCAGACGACGTCATCAGCGTTTCACCCGCCAGCATCATCAGGAGGCCGGCGAGGACGGTCGCCCTGTCGCCATAGCGCTGGCCGATGGTCGCGCCGGGCAGGGCCAATGCGACCCCCGGTGCAAGATAGAGGCCGATCAGGATGCCGATGTCGGCCAGGCTCGCACGGAGGCTATCGCTGACAAGAGGCGCGACGGCGCCGACGCTCTGGAATTGAAACGCCATTGCGGCGCGGCCGATAAACAGGACAGCAAGGATCGTCCAACGGCTGCGCACGGCTCCTCCCGGATATTCCGAACTATTCAGGCCTGATATTCTGGTTCAGTCGGAAGAAATTGGTCGGGTCGTATTGCTTCTTGACTGCTGCCAGGCGCGCATAATTTCCGCCGTAGGCATCACGCACGCGCTCGTCACCCTCATCACCAAGATTGTTGGCATAGACGCCGCCGGTGGAGAATGGTCTGACCGCGTTCCACAGGTCGCGCGCCCAGCGCATGTTTGCCTCGTCATCGGCCGGATCGTCCCAGATGGCGATCGGGAAGCAGTCGAAGGCCGCATCGCGATTGGCGTAGGGCGAGTGCGACGCGGGCACCCGGGCGATCGCGCCGCCGACCTGCTGGAAAACCAGCAGGGACCAGTGATTGGGAGCCTTCGCGTAACTGTCGAGCAGCGCATCGATCGCTGCATCGCTGATCTCGTGCAGGAACTGCGCCTTCCAGTAATAGCGTCGTCCGCGTGGAAAAAGGCTGTCGGCCGCCGATTGAATCTGAAGATAGGGAACGGCCTGCAGGCGGCTTTCGACGGGGGACCCGAATGTCATCAGCGGTTCGATGACCGGTTTGCCCGCCTCGGGTGCGCCGACATAGCACGCCGAGATGCTGAAGCCACGGTCGCCCGACGGCAGTGTGACGAGCGCGGCGTCGACGCTCAACTCGTCCGGGGCGCCACGGGAGAATTTGTCGTAAAACCGCATGACCTCGCGCGCATGATCATAGGCGTGAAGCACCGAGCCCACGAGAAGGGCCGGGCCAAGCGGGTGCAGCCGGTATTCGAACGCCGTCACTATGCCGAAATTGCCACCGCCGCCGCGCAAGGCCCAGAACAGTTCTGGATGCTCGCGGGCGCTTGTTCGCAACAGCCGCCCGTCGGCCGTGACGATTTCGGCCGCGATCAGATTATCGCAACTCAGGCCGTGCTTGCGCCCGAGCTTGCCGAAGCCTCCGCCGAGCGTCAGGCCGGCAATACCGGTGTCGCCGTTGACGCCCATGGTTGTCGCAAGACCGTACGCCTGTGTGGCGGCGTCGAACTCGCCGAGATTCAGGCCGGCCTCGGCCCTGACGATGCAGCGCTCGGGATCGACGACAATTTTCTTCATGCGGGATAGATCGATCACCATGCCATCGTCGCACACGGACAGGCCGGCGACGTTATGGCCGCCGCTGCGCACCGCCACGACGAAGCCCTGCAACCTGGCGTAGGTCACGGCATGGACGACGTCACCGGCATCGGCGCAAAAGACGATTGCGGCGGGGCGTTTGTCGATCGCCCCGTTCCAGACCTTGCGCGCCTTGTCGTAGGCAGTGTCCGTCGGCAATACCAATTCGCCTCGCAGACCTCGGCGCAGTTGTTCGACCGCAACAGTCTGGGAATGGGATCGGCCCAATGGCGCGTCGGCCTTTCGTGGGATCTCCATCGCTGTTCTCCCGCCGTTCGAACAACGTTACGGTCTCACACGGTCCAACCTTCTGCAAAAGCGAAATTCTCGGCTGCTGGATGAGAAGAATTCATCTAGGCTGCCGCGCATGACAAACCGCCCGCCGCTGCGCGCATTGCACGCCTTTGAGGCCGCCGCCCGGCATGGCAGCTTCAAGGCCGCGGCGGTGGAGCTCGGCGTGACGCCGACGGCGATCAGCCACCAGGTCCGCTTGCTGGAAGAGATATGCGGTCGCAAGCTGTTTCAGCGCCGGCCGCGCCCGCTCGTGCTGACGAGCGCGGGAGTGCGGCTGTTTCCGATCCTGCGCAACGGCTTTGATCTTCTCGCCGGCTCGCTTGCCGCGGTCGCCGAGCCCGATTTTCAGGCGCCATTGCGGGTAACGAGCCCGAACGCTTTCGCGAGTCGATGGCTCGTGCCCCGGCTGCCGAAATGGCGAGAGGCCAACCCGGCAATACCACTGGAGATCATCGGAACGGACGCGGTACTCGATCTGCGCGCCGGCGCCGCGGATGTAGCGATCCGCTATTCACGTCGCCCGCCTTTGCACTTTGCCGCGCAGGAGATATGCCGCGATTCCTTCTTTCCGATTTGCAGTCCCCAATTGTTGGCAAGCGATGGGCGGCTGATCGAGCGCGCAGCCGATCTCCTGCGTTATCCTTTGATCCACTTTGACTGGATGAACCGGGATCCGGATGCTCCCACCTGGTCCCGGTGGCTGGCGATGGCCCGATCAATCGATCCGGAGTCAATCCCGGACAAAGCCTGGGACTTGAGCTTTCGCGAGGAACTGCATGCGATCGACGCGGTTGTCGCCGGGCAAGGCATTGCGATCTGCAGTGATATTGTGGTCGGCCGCGAACTGGAAAACGGCTCTCTCGTCAAGGCGCATCCAATGTCCTTGCCGGGCTACAGCTTTTATGTCGTCTGGATGCACCACAGTGCCCGATCCGCGGTTATAGAATCCTTCCTGGGCTGGATGAGAACCGTCATATGAGACCGTCCAACCCGCGCGCCGTGGGCGGGAAGGGAACAAGTGGCTGTTGTTGCCGCCGGTGATGTAGCGCTAGGCGGTCCCATACGGACTGGGAGCGAGCGGAAGGACTGCTGTCAGGATTAGACAGACAGCGAGATCGATCGATTTTTTCGATGCCCTCGCAACGTTGCGAACACCGCAATTTCGACGTTTCATGGTTAGAGACGGGACCTGAAAGCTCGCGCCGGCTTGGTCGCGCAGATTGCATAGCGATGCTGCATCGAGCGTTCCAGCGCCTTGAGGAAGTTCAGGTGCCGCGCCTGTGCGCGATGAATCGCGCCGAGCCGGATGTCGACCACAGGCACCTCGAAGCCAGCCTCCGCAAGAAGCGCGCAGACCTCGTCCGCTTTGGCGCCGCGCGAAAAGTGGAGCCGCGACAGGATGCTGCGATGGCGGTCCATCATCGCCTGGTCCAGAGCACCGGCCGCCTCGACCGTTGAGCCGGGCAATCTCTCCAAGATCCTACGCAGACGAGCTGCCCAGGTCTCGGATACGAAGTCACCATCAACTATCAGCAACCGTCCGCCGGGCTTGAGCAGCGAGAACCATTCGGAGAACGCCGCTCGCGGATCGACCAACGTCCAGACGAGATGACGGGTGACGAGGACGTCGTAGCAGTCCTTTTCTTCGAGCGTGCGCTCCGCGTCGCCGAGCAGGAACCGGATGCCGCTTTCCCTTTGCGTTGCCTTCGCACGCGCCTTGGAAAGCATGGCCTCTGACCAGTCCAGTCCTGTCACGGCGTAGCCCAAGTCGTGCATGAGATGGGATACAACCCCGGTGCCGCAGGCGAGATCGAGCGCGCGCCGGCGGTTCCCGGCGCCCAGGTGCTTGAGGATCAGCCTGTGCCAGGCTCTGCGCTCCCGCTCGGAGAAGATCTCATGCCCCACTGAGACGTCGAAGGTCTCCGCACGCGCCGACCAGTAATCACGTATTTCGTCCCGCAGCGAATAATTGGCCTCGCCCACCATTCCAAACCCTTGTCGTGGTGCCCAGTCTGGAATGGCTCTAAAAGATATTTCTTGAGATTTGAAGTCATCTTTTATAAGCCGCCTCTGACAATCCACCTAAGAGAGGGCGTGATGACTTTTGGAAGGATCGCGACGGGGATGATGGCGGCCGCTATCGTTGCCCTGCTGACGCTGGCCGCAAGGGCGGAGATGGTGAAAGTGACTGACGTCACCGGCCGAGAGGTCGAGGTGAACGTTCCGGTCGAGAGGGTCATCCTGGGCGAAGGCCGGCAGGTCTATCTCGTCGCGGCGCTCGACGCCGAGGACCCGTTCAAGCGCATCGTCGGCTGGCGCGAGGATTTCAGCCAGGCGGATCCAGACAACTACGCCGCCTACCTCGAGAAATTCCCCAGGATGGCAGAGATTCCCACCTTCGGTGGCTTCAAGGACGGCACCTTCGATGTCGAGCAGGCCGTCTCGCTTAAGCCAGATGTCATCCTGATGAACATCGAGTCGAAGCAGGCGACCGAGGACGCCAAGTATATCGAGAAGCTCGCCTCCGCCGGCATTCCGCTCGTCTATGTCGATTTCCGCGAGCGCCCCTTCATCAACACCGAGCCCAGCATGCGCCTCTTCGGCAAGCTGTTCGGCAAAGAGGAGCGCGCCGAGGAGTTCATCGCCTTTCGCGCCGCCGAGATCGCCCGCGTCACCGACGTGATTGAGAAAGCCAAGCCGGCAAGGCCCAAGGTCTTTATCGAGCGTGCCGGTGGCTATTCGGAAGACTGCTGCATGAGCTTCGGCGATGACAATTTCGGCAAGTTCGTCGAGATGGCGGGCGGCGACAACATCGCTATGGACATCATTCCGGGCACGTTCGGCACGCTCAATCCCGAACAGATCATCGCCTCGAACCCGGATCAGATCATCGTCACTGGCGGCTGGTGGGAAGCCTATGTGCCGGGCGGCGCCTGGGTCGGTGTCGGCCCCGGCCGCGACGAGGCCGAGGCGCTGCGCAAGCTGAAGGCGCTGACCGAACGGCCGGCGCTGACTGGCGTGAAGGCCGTCGAGAACGGTCAGGTGCATGCCATCTGGCATCAGTTCTACAACAGCCCCTATCAGTTCGTCGCCATCCAGCAAATGGCGAAGTGGCTGCATCCGGATCTTTTCGCCGACCTCGACCCCGAAGCGACCTTCAGGGTGCTGCACGAGAAGTTCCTGCCGGTCGCCTACAGGCCGGGCCACTGGGTCTCGCTGACCGATGTCGATTGAGACGACGGCCGCCGGCGCCGCGGTCGATCGCACCGAGGGACGAGGGCGTTATCGCGCCCTCGTCTGGCGACGGCAGATCATTCTCGCCGGCCTTTGCGCCGCCCTGCTCTTGAGCCTCTGCGTCGACCTTGCGGTCGGTCCAGCTCGCTATGGGCTCGGTGAGGTCGTGCGGGCGCTTCTTGCTCCTGATACGGTGCCGCAGCAGGTGCGCGTGGTGCTCTGGGAAATCCGCATGCCGGTGGCGCTGATGGCCATCGTCGTGGGAGCGGCGCTCGCCGTGGCCGGCGCGCAGATGCAGACAATCCTCAACAACCCGCTGGCGAGCCCCTTCACGCTCGGTATATCAGCCGCCGCGAGTTTCGGCGCAGCACTTGCACTGGCCTTCGGCGTGAGGCTCATCCCCGCCGCGGTCGAATATGTCGTGCCGATCAACGCCTTCGTGATGGCGATGCTGGCGGCGTTCCTCATTCACATGCTGAGCGTCAAGCGCGGCGTCAGCGTGGAGACCATCGTGCTGCTCGGCATCGCGCTGGTCTTCACCTTCAACGCGCTGCTCGCGCTCGTCCAGTTTTTCGCATCGGCGGAAGCGCTGGCGGCAGTCGTCTTCTGGACCATAGGTAGCCTCACCAAGGCCACCTGGCCCAAGCTCGCCGTCACTACATTCATTCTCCTCGCAGTTTTGCCCATTTTCGCGCGGCGCGCCTGGGCGCTGACGGCGCTGCGGCTGGGCGAAGACAAGGCAGCCAGCTTTGGCGTCAAGGTCGGTCGCTTGCGGCTGGAGACGCTGATGCTGGTGACTCTTCTCGCCGCCATCCCCGTCGCCTTCGTCGGCACCATCGGCTTCATCGGCCTCGTTGGTCCGCATATCGCACGGATGGTCATCGGGGAGGACCAGCGCTTCTTCCTGCCCGCGTCGGCCCTGTCGGGCGCGCTGATCCTGTCGGCGAGCTCCGTGGTCAGCAAGTCGCTCATCCCCGGGACAGTCTTCCCGATCGGCATTGTCACCTCGCTCATCGGCATTCCGTTCTTCATCTCGCTCATCCTGTCCAGCACGAGGCGCTCATGGTGACGATCCAGCTCGACGCGCTCGGCGCGCGCTACGGCAAGAGTCTTCGGCTTCGGGATGTGACCACACCTGCGTTCGAGGGCGGCGACATCGTGGCCGTGATCGGCCCGAACGCGGCCGGCAAGTCGACGCTCTTCAGGCGCATCTCCGGGCTTCTGCACGGACCGGGCCAGGTGCATGTCGACGGTGCGTCCCGGGGGCGGAATGCCATCTGCTACATGCCGCAGGACACCTCCGCCAATGCGGTGCTCACCGTCTATGAGTCGGCGCTGCTCGCCCGCAAGCAGGGAATGGGCTGGTCTGTGGGCGACGATGATCTGGCTTGCATCGACGAGACTCTGGCGGCGCTCGGCATCGCCGACATCGCTTTCCGCAATGTGGGCGAGCTTTCCGGCGGCCAGCGGCAGCTCGCCAGCCTGGCGCAGACGCTGGTGCGCGAGCCGGAAATCCTGCTGATGGACGAACCGACATCGGCACTCGATTTGTCGCGGCAGGTGGAGGTGCTCGGCCTCATGCGGGAACTTGCCCGGGCGCGAGGCATGGTCGTGCTGATCGCCCTGCACGACCTCAATCACGCCCTGCGCTTCAGCGATCAGGCGATGGTCATCGCGGATGGCCGGCTGGTCGCATGCGGGCCGTCGCCGGACATCATCACATCCGATCTGCTCCGGGATATTTATCACGTCGACGCGCGCGTCGAGCCGTGCTCGCGCGGCATCGGCCACGTCATCGTGGATGGCGTGGCGGATGGGCGTCGGACGGTCGTTATGTCGGCAGCGGAAACTGAATCCGGGATCCGGAGGAGATTCGAAGCGGCAGCCGTTCCGGCTGCATGACGGCAACCGCATTACGCCGCTTGCAGCGAACAGGTCGCCGTCACCTGCCCCTATTCGGCCACTGGCTCAGCAACTCGATGGCCCGTCGGTTGCGCCGCCAAGCAGCCTGACGTTGAGCCGGCCGCCGGTGAACAGCATGTCGTCCAGGGCCTCGGCCAGATCCTCGGGGGTCACCACCTCTCCGTCGCCCCGCATGATGCTGGTCTGCGCGGTACGGCGCATGAGCTCCTTGATGAACGCCGCGCTGACCCCCTTCGTCCGCGCCACAGCTTCGCTCACGATCTTATCGGAAAGTTTCAGCCCGCCGCCATAGAGGCGCACCAGCTTCTCCCGGCAGTCGTCGTCCGGCAGCGGCACCTCGATGGCTTGGTCGATACGTCCCGGCCGCCCGGTGAGAGCGCCTTCAAGTTGCTCGGGCCGGTTGGTGGTAAGGATGAACAGGATGTCGGTATTGTCCTTCAAACCGTCCATCTCGTTGAGCAGGGTGTTGAGCAGCGACTCTTCGCACGGACCGCCCATGTTCTCGCGGTCGCGGGCAATCAGGTCCACGTCCTCGATCACGACCGTAGCCGGCTGCAGCAGGCGCGCCAGGGTCATGTATTGCGACAACAGGCCCATCTGGTCGGCCGTTATGATGAGGGTGGTATGGCCGGGGAGATTGGCGGCGAGGTAGCGAATGGTGTGCGTCTTGCCGGTGCCCGGCGGGCCGTAGAGCAAGATGCCCTTGCGCGTCGATTGTCCAAGCCGTCTCAGCGCCTCCCGGCTCTCGATGAACCGGATCACGTTGCGGTCGAGAAGCTTCAGGGTCTGTTCCGGCAGAATGATCTCTTCGCGCGGAACCTGCGGCAAGCGATGGACCATCACGCCTTTGGAGCGGCCCTGGTAGTCCCCTTCCGTTTCGAGCGAAAGCACCTTGCCGCGGTAGGATCGCGCAGCATTGATCGCGGCCTCCAGTTGGGAGAAGCAACGGTCCACAAGGGCAACGCCATCCTCGCCGGCCGGCACCGCGATCTCGACGCAGGTTCCGGATTCGCGGCCGTACTCGCGGTGAAAGGACAGCACGACCGCGTAATGCAGGCTGCCATCCCGGTTGAGCCACAAACCGTTGTTGAGGCACTTTATCGGCTCCCTATCGCCGATGTCGACGTCCTGATATTGCGCAGCCGAGATGGTTACGGCGAACTGTCCTTCCTTCGTCAGCGCTGCATAGGTCAGCGTCTCATAGCGATGCTGCTCGTAGAGGCCGAAGAAGCGAATGGGCGCCGCTGAGAACAGCTTGTCGAGCGCCACCTGCACGTCGGCGCGCATGTGGCCGGGAAACTGGCGGGAGGTCGCGATGATCTCGTCATGCGCCAGTCCGTCGAAATGCCAGGCGATCGCTTCATGGGCATACTTGAACTTTTTGTTGCGCGGAGCCTGTGCGGCATGGCCGGCCGTGGCCGCGCCTTCTGTTTCGCCGGGAGCGGCGGTGATGCGAAGCGGGTGACCGGCCGCCTTGATGCGCTGCTGCGCGGTGTCCAGAATCGCCTTCGCCACCGCGAAAGGGTAGCTGCCGCACACTGCCTTTCCCTGCTGCGCCACCGTCGCGGTCAAGGCCTCGGCCTCTGCCTCCGATCGATCGAAGACCGAGCGAACGAGATTGACGACAAACTCCCATGGGGTCTGATCGTCATTGTGAATGACAAGCTGCAGATCGATTGTCTCGGCGGGCGTATCGCGCAAGGTAACGGCTCGCTTCCCAGCTTGCTGCAGATCAACACTATATGCGTCAGGTTGCACGAATTGTTAACAACTTAACGAGGACCGCTAAGAGCAACCGCCTGCCGCTGGATTGCGTCAGGCGGAGCGCTTAGCATTGTATTCTGAGTTCGGGATGTTGCGCGCAGAGCAGGCGGTCAGCGGCATTGATTACTTGAATTCAAACAGTTCAATCAGGTTGCCCGATGGGTCTTTCAGAAGCCTGGCTCGACCGGCTCCCGCCTCGCTGATTTCGCCCCTGAATTCGGCCCCATCGGCATTCAACCGGCTGATGAGCCCATCCAAGTCCTTCGTGACGATCATGAACCGGTTCCAGCCGCCAGGCTCCGGATTGCCGCCGGCAGTGCCTCCGCTGCCCGCTCCCGGGGCGCTCAAATAGAGCGTCAGGTCATCACGAACAAGCGCTGCGAACTTGCCGGGATTGTGCATGTTCACCGAGAACTCGAGTCTGTCGCGATAGAACTCGACCGATCTATCCACGTCCGTCACGATGTACCGGATGGAGGCCATTGCGCGAGCTCCGTCTTGACCGCACAGCTTTACTTGCAAACGCGCGGATCTGCGTGGCGTTCCAACAGCACCCCGAACAGCCTGACATCGAGTTAACGGCGATCAGCGCACAAGACAGGGGCATGGACGATCTGCGCTCACCTTTCTTGACCGTCTCTCGAACGCCTGCGTGTCAGTTGACATATATTCAAGATAGATATATGTAACTTGCGTAATAGGCATGAGAC
>NZ_RZOJ01000670.1:0-1817 GCF_003998845.1 Mesorhizobium sp. M4A.F.Ca.ET.022.05.2.1
CCCCCGAACCTGCTCCGGCCCCAGCGCCGGCTCCGGAACCGGCCAAGCCGGAATTCAATTTCATGCCGAGTGTCGTCCTGGCCGAAGGCGGCCCGGATGTCAGCGACAACAGCAATGCCTGGGAGATCTACAAGGCCAACGCCGACGGCACACGCGGCGATCAGGTCATGACCGAGTATGGCGAGCTCAAGACCCATCTCGAGCCGGGCGACTATATGGTCGTCGGTCGCGCCGACGAGGCCAAGGTCGAGCAGAAGCTCAAGGTCGAGGCCGGCCAGGTCTACAAGCCGCTGTTCACGCTGAATGCCGGCACGCTGGTCATCCATCCGCACGCCAGCCAGGGCGCCGAGATCAGCGGCGAGGCCCGCGTCGATTTCGCCTATCCGGGCGGCAGCACCACCCATTATGGCGACGCCAGGGCCACCGTGCCCGCGGGCGAGCAGAAGGTGACGGTGCAGATCGGCGCCGGCACGGTGACCGAGACCGTCCAACTGGCCGCCGGGCAGACCGTCGAAAAGGATGTCGTCGTCGGCGTCGGTCATGCCGTGCTCAACGCCTATTATACGGCGGGCGGCGACAAGGCCGACAATTCGGGCATCGGCTTCGAGATCGTCAAGGCCAAGAAGAAGATCGACGGCACGCGCGAAAGCGTCGAGCACTCCTACGGGCCGGACAGCAAGTTCTGGCTGCCGCCGGACGACTATGTCGCGATCACCACCTTCGATATCGCCGTGGTCGAACAGCCTTTCAGCATCAAGGCCGGCGACAATCAGGACATCAAGGTGACGCTGGACGCCGGCGTGCTCGCCATGTCGGCGCCCGGCGCCTACTCGATTGAGGTGTTGTCGTCGAAGAAGGACATCGAGGGCAAGCGCAAGTCGCTCGGCCTGAGCTATGGCGACAGCTGGCAGCAGACCATTCCGGCAGGCGACTATGTCGTCGTGCGCCACGCGTCCGATCAGGGCCAGGACAAGGAGACGCCGGTGACGGTGAAGGCCGGCGAACGCGCCGAGATCACCGTTCAATAGGTAGCGCTTCCGTCGTCTGGAGAAAAAGGGACGGCCGATGAGCCGCCCCTTTTTCTTGGATGGAATTGTCGACTCAAGCGTTGCCGAACGCGGCGGCGCCGTGGTCGGCGCGGCCGACGAGCTGCCGGAACCCGGCGAACAGCTCGCGGCCGAAGCCGAACTCGTTGCCGATGAGGTCGGCATCCGCCGTGCGCCGCAGCGCGAATTCCGCGCCGGGCACCAGCACTTCCAGCGTGCCGGCATCGGCGTCGAGCCGGATAATGTCACCGTCATGGATCCTTGCGATCGGGCCGTCCTCGACCGCTTCCGGCGTCACATGGATCGCCGCCGGTACCTTGCCGGAAGCGCCCGACATGCGCCCGTCGGTCACCAGCGCGACGCGCTGGCCGCGATCCTGCAGGATGCCGAGCACGGTGGTCAGCTTGTGCAGCTCCGGCATGCCGTTGGCCTTCGGTCCCTGGAAGCGGATGACGGCGATGAAGTCGCCCGTGAGCGTGCCGGCCTTGAAGGCGTCGTTCAGCCCTTGCTGGCTGTCGAACACTTTTGCAGGCGCCTCGATGACGCGCCGTTCCGGCTTCACGGCGGACGTCTTGATGACCGCGTGGCCGAGATTGCCGCCAAGCACCTTCAGGCCGCCGGTCGGCTGAAACGCCTTCTTGAAAGGCGCCAGCACCTTTTCGTCACCGCTTTCCAATGGCGAGGCCTCGCGCACCACGCCGCCATCGGCGCCGAGCCTGGCCTCGACCGCGTAGGGACGTAGGCCTTCGCCCCACACCGTCTGCACATCCT
>NZ_RZOJ01000671.1:0-1810 GCF_003998845.1 Mesorhizobium sp. M4A.F.Ca.ET.022.05.2.1
CTGCGCCGCGAAGGCCACGATCTGCGCAACGTCAACGCTCGCGTCTACCACTATTCCCCGCGGGGCTGGCGGTTCTTTTTCTGGCGCGCATTGGTGACCGGCAGGGATGCCGACAGGAAATTCGTCGCGCTCCGGTCGCCCAGCCGGGGCCAGCGGATCGTCAAGTCGTTCAGCCGCTGGTTCACCATGTCGTGGCGCACGGCGCGGCGCATCGTGGGCCATGCGCACCCCGCAGGCATGCCGCTTTGGCAAATCCCGTTCGCCGTCATCGTCGGCCTGGCGTTCTATACCTTGGTCTTCTGGGGACAGCTCAGCTTTGCCGCGGGCATCGTCGGCGACAGGGTCGAGCTCGTGCCGGACTATATCGGCCACAGCTAAAGTGTTGCAGTTGAGGCGCGGTGTCGCGGAATTTGCCGGTTGCAGGCCCTGAGCGCCGGGCGGTCGAGATGACACGGAGGCCTCTTTTTTGTAGCGTTCCACCGAACGCAATCCTGGGCGGGCATGGAAGGCGGCCTCAGATCCATCCGAATATCCCAGAATCCGGGGCCTAGTTGCATGCCGAAAGCTCCCGAGCCGGCGCCCCTCATCACAGTGATCACGCCAACCCACAACCGGCGCAGCCAGGTCGTGCGCGCCGTGGAAAGCGTGCTGGCCCAGAGCCTTGTCCGTTTCGAGCACATTGTCGTCGATGACGGCTCCACCGACGGCACGGCGGCGGCGCTTGCCGAAATCCGCGATCCCCGGCTGATCTATGTCGGCGCGAAATGGCGTGGCGCCAACGCCGCCCGCAATGCCGGTATCGAACGCGCGCGGGCGCCCATTGTCACATTTCTCGATTCGGACGACGTCTATCTGCCGGACCGGCTGGAACGCACGCTGGCGCGCTTCGATGAGAATCCGTCGCTGGAAGTCCTCATCAGCTCTTTCGTGTCCGTGAAGGGCAACCGGGCCACCAGATGCGTCAACCGCGAGGCTTTCCTGACCCGCAACACGTTGGAACGGGCCCTGGTCTCCCAGACCATATTCATCGCCGGTTCCGCGATAACCGCCCGGCATGAATCGCTGCTGGCGATCGGCGGCTACGACAGCGACATCGCGCGCATGCAGGATCGCGAATTGCTGCTGCGCTTCGCCCGCCGCGGCGGCGCGCTGCTCACCGAGGAAATCGACTGGAAGAAATACAATTCGGAGAATTCGATTTCCGGCCGCCGTGACGGCTATGTCGAGGCCTATGCGAACCTCATCGACAAGCACCCTTACATCGCTGACCGCTATCCCGAGATCCCGCCCTATATGATCGCGCGCCAGATCATCGCCGATACGATGAAGGGCAGGATTTCGCAGGCATTCGCCGGTTATCTGGCCAACCGCTCGTCCAAGTCGCTCGGCTACTCGCTGCCGCAGCTGTTGCGCGGCTATGTCGACGGTCGCCGCCGCCGGCGTGACCTCTATGACGAGTTCCGCGAGAAATACGGCGCGCGGCCCGCCTGATCTTGTCGTGCCCCGAACCTGTCGGCTTAGAGCAATTCCAGGAAAAGTGTGTAACGGTTTTCCGTCCTGAATCGCGTAGAAACAAAAAGTTAGAGCGGTTCCGCGATTCCTTGAAACGCTGAACCGCTCTAGCGATCGAGTTCCGGGAAATAGGGATCGGAATAGAAACGGCGGTCGCGCTCGCCCCGCAGGCAGTCGATGGGTGGCTCGGCATCGACCCGGACCGCCGCCGTGTCGGCGATGCCGCTCACCTCGAGGATCAGCTTGCGCCGGATGGCGGTCGAGAACTCGGAAGCCGCGTAGATCGGCAGCACGAAGG
>NZ_RZOJ01000672.1:0-1802 GCF_003998845.1 Mesorhizobium sp. M4A.F.Ca.ET.022.05.2.1
CATCGAGAAGGCGCGCGCCGTCGCCGCCCGCATGCGCTCCGGCAACGTCTACATCAACTACCCGACCTGGGACGCCGGCCTGCCCTTCGGCGGCTACAAGCAGTCCGGCAACGGCCGCGAATACGCCGAGTATGGGCTCGAGGATTTTCTCGAGATCAAGGGCATCGCGGGGTACGAGGCGGCGGAGTAGAACTCGGCTACATCTGCAGATCGGTGATCAACACCGGTGATACCAATGCGGCGTCATCGGTACCGGCTTTGCCACTGCCGGATAGGCTCATGTGCCTTTCTCTCAGACTCCAGTTCGGCGCACTGTTGTTTCTCGCGGCGGCGGCGGAGGCGGCACCACCGCCTTGGTGCTCTGGCGGACGGCGTCGACGGGAACCAAGGTTATCACCGGAGGGTTCGGAAAATGATCCAACGTTGCGCCGGTCACCGCATCAACACCGACGCCAATCAAGCCTCCGACCAAAATGTTTCCGGCGAGCCCGGCAGCACTGTTTCCACTCATTTTGGTAGCGATGTATTTGCTGCCTGGCTTGTAGCCTTCCTTCTCGGCGAAGGCGGTGATCATTCCGGCTTGCTCTTGATCGTCCATTGCCGAATTGTAAGTTCAGGTTTATTGGCGTCTGCTAACAGATGGCTTTGATCGCGAATGAAATTTGGTTTTGAAGAGACACAAGCAAAATATAACAGTGGATCACAACAAGCCAGAATTTGGACTGAGCAGTGGGCCTCCCAATGGATTTATTGCCCCAATTGTGGAAGCTCCCGTCTAGAAAAATTCGCTGCTAATTTACCTGTTGCCGACTTTTTCTGCAGCAGTTGCAGTGATCAATTCGAGCTGAAAAGCCAAAAGAAGGCATTCGGCACGAAGGTCGCCGACGGAGCCTATTTTACCAAAATTGACAGATTGGCATCATCGACCAACCCGAATTTGATATTGCTGAATTATGATCTGACGCAAAAAGCAGTAAGGCATGTTTGCGTTGTTCCAAAGCATTTTTTCGTACCAGACATCATCGAGAAAAGGAACCCACTGGCGCCGACAGCGAGGAGAGCGGGTTGGGTTGGTTCCAATATTTTGCTCGACCGCATTCCGGATGCGGGCCGAATATTTTTGGTTAGGAACAGCATTCCGATCCCTAAAGAGGTCGTTGTCGCAAAATGGCAGCACACCCTTTTTCTTCGTGAGGAAAAGGCAGATGCTCGTGGCTGGCTAATTGAAGTAATGAGATGTGTCGATATGATCGGTGCGACTGATTTCGATATCGAACAAGTCTATGCGTTCGAAAGGAAACTGAGCGCTCTATACCCGAACAACAGAAATGTGAGACCAAAGATTCGTCAGCAATTGCAGTTCCTCAGAGACAACGGATATCTCGAGTTTGTGGCCCGCGGCCGCTATCGCCTGAGGAAAGAGAGCTTTTGAAGACCGAGCAAAGGGACAACGCCTAAATGTCTTGGTACGCAAACCATTATGAATGCAACGGCTGCGGCGAACATTGGGTCGACGAGTGGTCATGCATGTGCGATGACGACTGTCCAAGCTGCGGCGCTCGTCATGCTGCTCCAATCGAAAGTGAAGACCTCACGCTTCTCATTGTGCCGGATGCGGGTGCTTTCGTCGTCTTAAGGTCTCCAGATATTGCAGAAGATCGCCCCGATTACGAAGAGATCGGGCGCTTCGCTAGCGACGCGTTAGCGAAGCGCCCGATCTCTTCGTAATCGGGGCGATCTTCTGCAATATCTGGAGACCTTAAGACGACGAAAGCACCCGCATCCGGCACAATGAGAAGCGT
>NZ_RZOJ01000673.1:0-1779 GCF_003998845.1 Mesorhizobium sp. M4A.F.Ca.ET.022.05.2.1
CTCCTTGACCTCCTTCATGACAAAGAAAGTCCTGGTTTGCCGTACGCCCGGTAGCGCGATCAGCTTCTGCCCGTGGAGCTTGTTGAAATCCGCCATGTCGCGAACCCTTATCTTCAGCAGGTAGTCGAAGTCGCCGGCCACGAGATTACAGTCGAGAACCTCCTTGAGTCTCAGCACGGCTTCCTCGAAAGCGGCGAAGCTTTCAGGTGTCGAACGGTCGAGCACGACGCCGACCATCACCAGCGCGCCAAGCCCTACCGTAGCGGGCGTAATCTCCGCCCTGACCCCGGTGATGTAACCTTCTTCGAACAGGCGTTGCGTGCGCCTGTGGCAGGTGGCGGCGCTGACATTCACGCGCGCCGCCAGCTCCGCATTGGTCAGCCGTCCTTCGGCCTGAAGGGTGCGCAGGATCCTGACGTCGATGCGGTCCAACTCGGTGGAAGATTCTTCCATTTTTGCCAGCCTATATGAACGAACAGGTCAATCATATCGCAAATATCTGGGAGATATGAAAATTCTGCCGGCAAGTTCGAGAACACCTTTCGCCCGACTGCGCCTATTATCGAAGCATCGAAAACGACAAAGAGCGGAGACAGATCGATGTCACTTCTGGCGAAGTTTGAACGCTATCCGCTGACCTTCGGTCCGACGCCCATCGAGCATCTGCCCCGGCTGAGCGCTGCGTTGGGCGGCAAAGTCCACGTCTACGCAAAGCGCGACGATTGCAATTCCGGGCTGGCCATGGGCGGAAACAAATTGCGCAAGCTCGAATACATCGTGCCGGATGCTCTTCGCTCCGGCGCCGATACGCTGGTGTCGATCGGCGGCGTCCAGTCGAACCATACGCGGATGGTCGCCGCGACGGCCGCCAAGATCGGCATGAAATGCGTGGTGATCCAGGAGAAATGGGTGCCCCACTATGACGCGGTCTATGACCGGGTCGGCAACATCCTGATGACACGCCTGATGGGCGCCGACAGCCGGCTGGTCGACGACGGTTTCGACATCGGCATCCGCAAGAGCTGGGAGGACGCTATCCAGTCGGTGAAGGACGCCGGCGGCAAGCCCTATCCGATCCCGGCAGGCGCCTCGGTGCACAAGTTCGGCGGGCTGGGCTATGTCGGCTTCGCCGAAGAAGTGGCTCGGCAGGAAGCTGAGCTCGGCTTTGCCTTCGACTACATGATCGTCTGCGTCGTGACTGGCTCGACGCAGGCCGGCATGATCGTCGGCTTCGCCGCGCAGAACCGTGCCGACCGGGTGATCGGCATCGACGCCTCCGGCACGCTCGACCAGACCCGCGCCCAGGTCCGCCGCATCGTCGACGACACCGCCGCCCTCGTCGGGCTCGGCCGCGCCGTCCGCGACGACGAAATCGTCATCAACCCCGACTATGCTTATCCCGCCTATGGCGTTCCGTCGGAGGCCACGAACGACGCGATCCGCCTGGCGGCCCGCACCGAGGCCATGATCACCGATCCGGTCTACGAGGGAAAGTCGATGCAGGGCCTGATCGACCTGACCAGGAAGGGCTTCTTCCCCGAGGGCTCACGAATTCTCTACGCGCATCTCGGCGGCGCGCCGGCCATCAACGGCTACAGCTATTATTACAAGGACGACGGCGGCTGCCGGAAAAGCATGTCGGACGAGGCGCTGCCGCCGATCTTCCCATAAGGACTCAGGGGACTTCGTCGCCGCCCGCGAAATGCCATTCGATCAGCGGCTTCATATGTCCCATCAGCCCGTCCGGCAGGTCGGTGGCATCACGGATGACGACGGGAC
>NZ_RZOJ01000674.1:0-1774 GCF_003998845.1 Mesorhizobium sp. M4A.F.Ca.ET.022.05.2.1
GCCCTGCCGACGAACTTCGCCACCCGGCCCTCGCGCTCGGCCATGTTCATCGGACCGCTGACCAGATGGAACAGCCGTCCGTTCTGCCCGGAAAAATGCATCGGGATGACGGAAGCCCTGGCGTCCTGGATCAGCCGGGCCGGAAATATCTTCCAAGGCAGGTCGCGCGCCAGGCCAAATCCTTTCGGCGCGGTGGCGACGCCGCCGGCCGGGAAGACGATGATGGTGACACCTTCCTTCAACAGCCGCACCGCCTCATGGCGCACCGCCATGTTGTTCTTCACCGCTTCCTTGGTTTCGGAGAAGTCGATCGGCAGCGAGTAGGGTTCCATCTCGCGGATCTTGAGCAGGTCCTTGTGGATCATGACGCGGAACGGCCGTCCGAGCTGCTCGGCCAGCGAAAGCACGGCGATGCCGTCGCCGATGCCGAACGGATGGTTGGCGACGATCACCAGCGGCGTGTCGGGCAGCATCGCCGGCGGCCATGGAGCGGCGTTCCGGACCTTGACGTCAATGAGCTCCAGCATGCGGCTGAACACGCGCTCGCCGCTCGGCGCCACCTGGCGCCGCCAGAAATCATAGAGCGCGGCAAAACGGTCGCGGCCGGACAGGCCCTCGACGGAATGGATGAACCAGCGCGTCAGCGCCGGCTGATGCGGGTTGGCGTAGGAAAGCTCGGGAAACGGTCTTTCCCGCAGTTTCAGCTTGAGCATCGCGGCTCGTTACAGCTTTGGCGTGACAGGCATGTGAAAATGGCGGTGGATCGCTCCACCGCCAAGCCATCGGGAATGTGCGGATTCAGGCAGCGCGTTTGCGCCTGCGATCCGGCGTTATCGCTTCCTCGCTCAATTGTGCGATCGCCTCGGCCAGGCCGAGCGATTCCTGGTCGCGCGACCCCAACCGGCGGACGTTGACCGTCTGCTCCTCAGCTTCGCGCTTGCCGCACACGAGAATGACGGGGACCTTGGCCAGCGAATGCTCGCGGACCTTGTAGTTGATCTTCTCGTTGCGCAGATCCGCTTCCGCCAGAAGCCCGGCGGCCTTGAGTTTGGCCACCACCTCATTCGCATAGTCGTCGGCATCGGATGTGATCGTGGCGACCACCACCTGCAGCGGCGCGAACCACAGCGGGAAATGGCCGGAATAGTTCTCGATCAGGATGCCGAGGAACCGCTCCATCGAGCCGCAGATGGCGCGATGCACCATCACCGGTTGCTTCTTTTCCGAATCCGATCCGATGTAGAAGGCGCCGAAACGCTCCGGCAGGTTGAAGTCGACCTGCGTGGTGCCGCACTGCCATTCGCGGCCGATGGCGTCCTTCAGCACATATTCGAATTTCGGGCCGTAGAACGCACCCTCGCCCGGGTTGATCGAGGTCTTGATGCGGTTGCCTGACCGTGTGCGGATCGTTTCCAGCACGCCGCTCATGATCTCCTCGGCATGGTCCCAGGCCTCGTCCGTGCCGACGCGCTTGTCCGGCCGCGTCGACAGCTTCACGCTGATCTCGTCGAAGCCGAAGTCGGCATAGGTCGACAGAATCAGGTCGTTGATGCGCAGGCACTCCGCCGCAAGCTGCTCCTCGGTGCAGAAGATATGCGCATCGTCCTGCGTGAAGCCGCGCACGCGCATCAGCCCGTGCAGCGCGCCCGAAGGTTCGTAGCGATGCACATTGCCGAATTCCGCAAGCTTGACGGGCAGATCGCGGTAAGACTTCAACCCATGCTTGAAGATCTGCACGTGGCCGGGGCAGTTCAGCGGTTTCAGTGCGAACACC
>NZ_RZOJ01000675.1:0-1773 GCF_003998845.1 Mesorhizobium sp. M4A.F.Ca.ET.022.05.2.1
GACATCGCCGCCGCCACTGCCGCCTGAACTGTTGGCCGACTTGCTGACGCTGTCGCCATCATTCGACTTGCTGTTGGCCAGATCGACTTCCTTGTCGCGTTGATCGTCGGCCTTGGTGTTGCCGTCTTCGTTTTCTTCGGCGCCAGCCGCGCTGGCGATCGATTCCGCCTTGCTGGAGCCGTCATTGGCGGCCGACAGGCTGATCGATCCGTTCGAACGAAGATTGCGGTTCGAGGTCGAGAACGCCCGGTTGTCCACGAAGGCAAGCGCAATCGCCGCGCCGATCGCCGTCGAGCCGATGGCATCCCCATCGGCCAGCGTCGTGCTCACGCCGTGATTGCTGGCGCTGGCCGTCAAATTGCCGGTGATGTCGAGTTCGCCGCCGGAACCGATGGACGACTCCGTGTTGTTGTCGATGACGTCGATCGCAACCGCACCGCCGATACCGACATCGCTTCCTTCCGCACCCGCTTCCGCCGTGGTCGCAGCGGTATGGGCGCCGGTAGCGGTCATGGTGATAGCATCGCCGGCAACGATGGCCGCATTGTTGCGGATCGACGCCGAGGTGGAATTGTCGACGATGGTCAGGGCGACCGAACCACCGATGCCGAGTTCACCCGCGGCGCCGCTTGCGTCGTCAGGAACCGCATCGGTCTGGACGTTGGTGGTGGAGTTGGCGGTGAGCGACAGATCCGCGCCATTCAGATCGATCGAGGCGTTTGCCGCGACGTCGGCGGAAGCCTCGGTGATAACGATATTGATCGCCAGCGAACCGGCCACCTGCGTCTTGGAGCCGTCGCCGGCGCCAGAGGTCGCCTGGGCGACGAAGCTGTCGCCGGCCGCAATCGTGGCGCTCAATGACACCGCACTCGCCGACAGCGACGAGGTGCCGCCGAGATAGCTGCGCGTCGTGACGTCGGCGATGCTCAGCACAACCGCAACGCCGATGCCGGTCGCGCCGTTAGCGGAGGAGTTCGTGTTGGTGCCGTCTGCCGTCGCTGTCACCTTGTCCGTCGATTGCGCGGTCAGCGTGATCGCGCCACCGGACGTGAGGGTCGAAGCCTGAACGAAGGCTTCGGTCGTCGGCCGATAATCGGACACCGTCACTGCGCCGGCAAAGGTGATGTCGCCGCCGCTTGTCGTCGCCTTGTCGGACGTATTGCTGTCCTTGTTGGGGTCCTTCAGACGCTCCTCGGATTCGTTGTCACCGCCTGCACTTTGGTCCGATCCGCCTGCCGTCGACCTGGCAATCGTCGTGATGTTGCTCGTCAGCGTCGCGCCGAGCGCGATCGAATCCGGCGTATTGCCGGCATTTGCGCCAATCGTCGAGCCGCCGGAGACATTGGCGCGGGTTGTCGCATTGACTTCCGAAACCGCAACGCTGGCGCCCTTGCCGCCGCTACCGCCATCGGCCTCGGTGGTCATCGTCAGATTGCTGGTCGCAGTCAGCGACACCGCGCCCGAGACGCTGAGCACGCTGCCGGCGAGCACTTCGGTGATCGCGTCGCTGACCAGAACGGTGACGGAAACCGCCGCATCCTTCTTTTCATCGTTGTCGGAACCGGCATCGGACTCGTCCTTTGCGGTCAGGGTCACGGTTACGGTGCTCGACGCCGACAGGCTGGCCGCGGTCACATCGGTGCTGCTGAACTTGACCCGTGCCTCGGGCAAGATCGTCGCGATGACACCCGCGAGCGGCCCAACCTCGGCAGTCTCGGCCTCGACATTGGCTGTCGCGGTTGCGCTGAATTGAGCCGCGCCCGTCACGATGAT
>NZ_RZOJ01000676.1:0-1754 GCF_003998845.1 Mesorhizobium sp. M4A.F.Ca.ET.022.05.2.1
CCATCGAGGCGATCGGCCTGCCGGTGGTCGGGGCCATCCTGCGCGATCCCACGCTCAACCTGCCGGAGCGCCATCTCGGCCTCGTCCAGGCCGGCGAATACGAGAACCTGATGGCGCATCTCGACCGGCTGGCCGACATGGCCGAGAAGTCGCTCGATCTCGACGCCATCATGGCGCTGGCCACGCCGCTGGTGCCGGCGGCCGGCGATTTCGGCGACGCGCTGCCACCGCCCGGTCAACGCATCGCGCTGGCGGAGGACGCCGCCTTCACCTTCGTCTACCCGCACGTCGCCGCGCACTGGCACAAGGCCGGCGCCGAGATCGTTACCTTCTCGCCGCACGCCGACGAGGCGCCCGACGACAGCTGCGATGTCTGCTGGCTGCCCGGCGGCTATCCCGAGCTTCATGCCGGCAGGCTGGCCGCCGCCACCAACTTCCGGGCCGGAATGGCGCGCTTCGCCGCGACCAAGCCGATCCACGGCGAGTGCGGTGGCTTCATGGTGCTGGGCGAGGCGCTGGAGGACGCTGCCGGTGAGACGCACAGGATGCTTGGCCTGCTCGGCCATTCGACCAGCTTCGCCAAGCGCAAGATGAACCTCGGCTACCGCGAGGCGCGGCTGCGCGCCGCTTGCCCGCTCGGAGCCGAGGGCACGCTGATCCGCGGCCATGAATTCCACTATGCGCAGATGATCGCGACGGGCAATGACGAGCCATTGGCCGATCTAGCCGACGGCCAGGGCAATCCGCTCGGCGCCTCCGGCTACCGGCGCGGCCGTGTCAGCGGCACCTTTTTCCATGCCATTGCGAGGGGCTAGGGCATGAAGCTCCAGAACATGACCCTTTCGCCGCGGCAAATCCTCGAAGACATCGCACTTTGCCTGGTCTTCTTCACCAGGCTGCCGCTGCCCGTCTTTGATTTTCGCGGGCGCAGCCTCGCCGCCGCGATCTGGGCCGCCCCTGTCGCCGGCCTTGCCGTCGGACTGATCGGCGCGGTCGTCTACGCCACGGCGGAACGGTTCGGCCTTGCCGTGGGTCCGGCGGCAGCCCTTGCGCTTGCGGCAACATTGCTCAGCACCGGCTGCCTGCACGAGGATGGGCTGTCCGATGTCGCCGATGGCTTTGGCGGCGGCAAGTCGCGAGGTGGGAAACTGGAGATCATGCGCGACAGCCGCATCGGCGCCTATGGCGCATCGGCGCTGGCTCTGTCGCTGCTGATCCGCTGGAGCGCGATTTCGGCATTCGCCGACCCCACGCAGGCGCTCCTGGCGCTCATTGCCGCGCACGCCGCCTCGCGCGGATTGCTGGGCGCCTTCATGCATCTCTTGCCCCCGGCGCGGTCCGACGGCCTCTCGGCCGGCGCCGGCGGCGTCTCGGCCGAAGCCGCAATAGCCGCCGCCGTGCTCGGCGCGATACCGCTCCTCCTGCTCGGGCCAGACGGCGCCATCGTCGCGATCGTCCTGCTTGGTCTGCTGTTTGCCGCGTTCCGCGCCCTGTGCCTCAGCCAGATCGATGGCCAGACCGGCGACACGATCGGCGCCCTTCAGCAACTTGGCGAGATCGCAGTCCTGCTCGTCGCTTCCGTATCCCTATCCTGACTCTCTTTCGGAGACTTTGCCCCCATGTCTTTCAAATCGCTTGATGAACTTCGCGCTGCCTGCCTCGATCTGCCGGCCGGCAGCGACACCGCGGCCAATGCCGTCGCCCGCCGCCAGGACACGCTGACCAAGCCGCAAGGCAGCCTCGGCCGGCTGGAA
>NZ_RZOJ01000677.1:0-1731 GCF_003998845.1 Mesorhizobium sp. M4A.F.Ca.ET.022.05.2.1
CGGCTGCGTCGACGAGGTGATCCGGGTGGCGGCCGCTGAGAGCATCGATGCCGACATTCGCCGCGTCGACAATCTGACGGTGGCCACCAACCCGGCGCAGCTCGAACGCGCCCGCGAGGAGTGCGAGACGATCCGCGCCTGGGACGTCGATCCGAACCGCGTCGAGATGCTCGATCAAGCGGCGACCCGGGCGCGCATCAATGTCCGCAACGTCCTTGGCGGCTTCGTCGTCCATGGCCAGGCGCGGGTGCAGCCGGCCAAGCTGGTGCGCGGCCTTGCCGCCGCCGTCGAGCGGCTGGGTGTGCCGATCTACGAGAAGACGACGGTGACCGCCACCGCCAAGGGCTGCGTGACGACCAACCGCGGCACGGTGCGGGCAGAAACCATCATCCGCGCCACCGAGGGTTTTACGGCTGGCATTCCCGGCGAGGAACGGACCTGGCTGGCCCTCAACAGCGCGCAGATCGTGACCGAGCCGCTGTCGCCTGAACTGTGGCGCGCGATCGGCTGGGAAGGGCATGAGCTGCTCGGCAGCGCCGCCCATGCCTATTGCTATGCCCAGCGCACGCGCGAGGGGCGCATCACCATGGGCGGGCGCGGCGTGCCCTATCGCTACGGCTCGCGCACCGACGTCAACGGCCAGACGCAGCAGGCGACGATCGACCAGCTGCATCAGATCCTGACGACGCTGCTGCCGCAGACGGCGGGCTGCCGCATCGAGCATGCCTGGTGCGGCGTGCTCGGCGTGCCGCGCGACTGGTGCACGACGGTTGGCCTCGACCCGACGACCCGCATCGGCTGGGCCGGCGGCTATGTCGGGCTCGGCGTCTCTAGCTCCAACCTGTCGGGGCGCACGCTCGCCGACCTGATCCTTGGCCAGGACACGGAGCTTACGCGCCTGCCTTGGGTCAACCGCAAGGTGCGGCGCTGGGAGCCGGAGCCCTTCCGCTGGCTCGGCGTGCACTCGATGTACCAGCTCTACCATCTCGCCGATCGCCGTGAGGCCGCCGGGCTTTCGCACACCTCGAAGCTTGCCGCCCTCGCCGACGCCATCACCGGCCACTAGAGCGTTTCGCAATTCCGGACAGGAAACAGCTGCTTGCTTTTCCTGGAATCGCTTTGACCCATGGAGCCCAACTTGATCGACCTTTCGACCTTCCACGACCTCGCCACGGCCCATATCGGGGCGTTCTCACCCAAGCCGACCTCCATTGAGGGAGGTCAGGTCGAGGCGGTGCGCTCGCTCTTCCGGTCGCCTGACGGGACCATCGATATCGGCATCTGGGAGTGCACGCCCGGCCGCTTCACCGCCGATCGTTCCGGCTCGTCGGAGATCTGCCATATCATTTCCGGCCGCGCTGAAGTGAGCCGTGCCGACGGCAAAATGCGCGAACTCGGACCGGGAGACCTGCTCGTCCTGCCGCAAGGGTGGAAGGGCGAATGGCTGATCCACGAGACGACACGCAAGCTCTACATGATCCAGAGCGCCGGCTGAATGGCGAGGTCGATCTTCCGAGCCGAAAGACGCAGGTTAGTGATCGATCGGCCCCTTGGGTGAGACAAGGGTCGTGCCGGCAGTAGTCGGGCGCTCGATCATGCGGCGTACGCGCGGCGGCTCCTCGCCGCTGTGAAGCGCGCGGATGCGCTCGCCGACCACGGCGTCGGCATGGGTGGCACGCCTGTTGTGACGGATGTACTCGACCCAGGTCGGCGTGTGGTAGTGCTCGATCC
>NZ_RZOJ01000678.1:0-1700 GCF_003998845.1 Mesorhizobium sp. M4A.F.Ca.ET.022.05.2.1
ATGCGAGATCAAGATCAGGGTCGCACCTGCCGCCTTGAGCCTGCCGATGACTGTAGCCAGCGCTTGCTCGCCCTCGTGGTCGAGGTTGGAGTTAGGCTCATCAAGGATAAGGAACGCCGGGTCGCCATAGAGCGCCCGCGCCAGTCCAATGCGCTGGCGTTGCCCCCCGGACAGTGCCGCACCTCCTTCACCGATCTCGGTGGCGTAGCCCTTTGGCAACCCCTTGATCAGTTCGTGGACGCCAGCCAATTCCGCGGCCTTGACCACGTTGTTGAAGACTGCCGGATTGAGCGTCGCGAAGCGGCAGATGTTTTCGGAGACGGTGCCGGCGAAGAGTTCGATATCCTGTGGCAGGTAGCCGACATGTCGACCCCGGTCCTCGGCCGCCCATTCGGCAACGCTCATGCCGTCGAGCAGCGCGCGACCGCTGGTTGGACGCCAAGTGCCGGCCAGCACTCGCGCCAGGCTGGTCTTGCCCGCCGCGCTCGGGCCGACCAACGCCATCGCTTCACCTGCCTTGAGTTGGAAGCTGATGCCTCGCAGGATCGGTTCGCCGCCCTGCCTGGCGAGCATGATGTTCTCGGCCTCAAACTTACCCTTTGGGCGCGGCAACGGCAGCGCCGGTGTGGCCTCCGGCCGCTGACCGGCCATTGCAGCGAGACGCTTGTAAGCAGCCCGTGCCCCGATCGTCGCCTTCCATGTCCCGATCGCCTGTTCAACCGGGGCCAAAGCGCGACCCATCAGGATCGAGGCGGCGATCATGATGCCGGGCGACGCCTCGTTTTTCAGCACCAGGTAGGCGCCGAGGCCGAGCACGGCCATCTGCAGGGCCAGCCGGAATGCGCGCGCCAGGGCCGAGATGGTGCTGGATCGGTTGCTGGCGAGGGATTGTCCTCTGTTTGCCTCGTCCTGCTGGGCCTTCCAGCTCTCGAGCAGGGGATTGAGCATGCCCATGGCCTGGACGACCTCGGCGTTGCGGATCGTCTGCTCAGCCTGTATGTAAGCCCGCGTCTGGGCGACTGCGGCTTCCGCCATTGGCTTGCGGGTCAGGTACTCGGTGAGCAACGCCAGCGCGAACAGCACGATACCGCCGCAGGTTGCCAGCCAGCCCAACCAAGGATGCATGAGGAAGATGGCGCCCAGGAAGAGCGGTGCCCAGGGTGCGTCGAGGATCGGGTAGATGCTCGGGCTGGTGAAGAAATTCCGCACCTGGTCGAGGTCACGCAGCGCACGGGCATTGATCTGACCGGGTGCCGAGGCGGCGTATTCAACCGATGCGCTTAGGAGAACCGGTGCCAGGCGCGCGTTCAGCCACGTGCCGACTTTGGCCAGAAGACGCGCGCGCACCACCTCCAGCCCCGCCATTGTGGCGATCGCCGCGGCTGCCATCAGCGACAGCATCACCAACGTCTCCAGGCTGTGGCTGCCCAACACGCGGTGATAGACCTGGAGCATGTAGAACGCGCCGGTCAGCATCAGAATGTTGATGCCGCCGCTGAACCAGACAAGCGGTCTTATGGCGCGCCTGGCTTCTTTCATCACCGCTTGCAGGGCAGAGGGGCGTGGGGCTTTCATCATCATCATATCTGCCCTGTGTGCAGGGTTGACCCCTTGGTTTGTGCCGGTTTTGCGCAGGGCGCGAGATCGTTTCCACATGGGGGATGGGAGGCGGCGTGAACCGCCTCCCCGTGTCGCGGCGT
>NZ_RZOJ01000679.1:0-1687 GCF_003998845.1 Mesorhizobium sp. M4A.F.Ca.ET.022.05.2.1
TGGTCACCTTGAGCGTCCCGGCCTCGACATAGGCGTAGCGCGGAAACGGATGCTTGTGGACCGGCAAGGTCGCGCCGACGGCGATCTCGAAGGTCGAAACGATGACCTCGACATTCTTCTGCGGCAGCGTGATCGGCTGGCCGGACGCCGTTTCCGTGCGATCGGCGAGCGGGGTCACGACGACAGGGTTTGCGCCGCTGTCCAGAGCGTTGGCGGCGGTTGCGGACAGCGCGACGGTCAGCAGCGCCGATGCCAGGACGTTTCGCATGATTCCTCCTCGGGTCTGGCAGACCATGGCGCGACGTGCGTGCGGGCGCAAGATTCGATGACAGTCCGCGCGCCACATCAGCATGACTGACGGCACGGGCTGTCGTGGCCGCAGCGGTGAGGAGTGCGAAAATGCGAGAATTGCGCGTCAGCCGCCGCTTCGGCTCATTCTGAGAGCCCTTCAACGCTTCATGAGGTCACGGTTGAACCGGATCTCGTGGCCGTACGAGCCGCTCGGCAGGTCAGCGGCCGCCTGCCGGAAGCTGTCTTCTATCCGTGTTGTGTAACGGCCTTCATTCTCCAGCCTGTCCCACAGGACAAAGCAGACTGCCAAGGCGATCACAATGAGCACCGGTCGCATCGGAAAATCTCCCTGAAGAGCTCCCGACAAAGCGCCTTGCATGATGATCCTGGTTTGGTCGAAATACAAGCGATTGCTAATATATAATGCCAACGCCTGCCGCACGCCTCTCAAATGGAGCGGCGGAATTAGTGACGAGCAGGTTACCGCGCTAGCCGGCGATGGCCATGCCAATGGCAATTCCCAGCCCGATGGCGATACCCATCAGGAGCTTGCCGGCGAGGTTGAGCGCGATAGCGCGGCCAACGGCGCACACGTTGCTGCGGGGCTGTGCCACAGCCCTGGTCAGGTCGTCGAAAGTCGCTTCCACGGTTGCCACCCTGCGATCTTTTGAGGGTAGCCTAAATCATATCTCGGGTTATGTGAATCCCCATTTTGCTCTATGGCGGCGGCAAGCCACCGGCTGGCGCCACGAGGTGCATCTCCGCCCAGGACAGGCCCAGCCGCAACACCCGCTCAGCGCCCGCTCAGCGCCCGCTCAGGCGGCGCGCGGTGGCCGGCCCGGGCCCGCGCATATAGTGGAGTTCCGGCCGGTAGCGTGGCGCGACGAACTCGCGAAAGGCCAATGCCAAGCGGGTGAGGGCCATGCCCAGGGCCGTGACCAGGACCATCGTGGGAAGGCCGAACAGAAGTTTGTGCGACATCATTGTCCCAACCTCATATGCCGGTGTCGATATGGAACAGCGTCTTTGCGCCAGCATGCCTGAAGCTGTGGCAGCAAGAACCGTGCCACGCCTGCCCGGCGCGCGATTTGCCGCCTGAACCGAGGCGCGCAGGCGTCTCATAATGGGTCATTTGCTGCTGGCACCACAATTGCAACGTCAGCAGTGCCGGGTGTTGGGACCGGCACTTGGGGCGCAGGGGTGCCTCGCCGCTCCGCGAATGGAGCGGCGAGGTCGCTGCTTCGTTGTCATCGCTCTCGGTCGTACTCGCTGGTCATCGCCGAGCGGCAATCGGAGTGCTCCAGCTATCCCGCAGCAAGCACGCCGCACGCGAGCCAACGCCGATCGATTCCGCGTGCAACTCGGCGCCTGGCGAAGTCGAATTGCGCAGATATGC
>NZ_RZOJ01000067.1:0-21391 GCF_003998845.1 Mesorhizobium sp. M4A.F.Ca.ET.022.05.2.1
GACGACGAACGGTGGGACCTCGTCACCACGCCACCGGACAGAGACCCGTTTCGTCGACAGGTTGACGCGGGCGCTCTCGACGCGATCGAGCTTTCCCAGCGCCGTCTCGATCGTCTGGATGCAGCCTGCGCAATGAACCGTCGGTACTGAAAGATCGGTCTGGTGAAGATCATCGCCAAGCGATCGGCTCGCCAGCCTGATCTCCTGGCTGGACGGCAGGACCGATCCGGTGTTGACCAGATCAAGCGCCATTTCGGCGCCCGGTGCACAACAACTCATTGCAGCGCTCCATTGGAAATCATGATCCGGCGGACGTCGCGATACGGTTTGTCCAGACCGGCGTCGGCGTCGACTTCGACAATCCAGACGCCGTCCTTCGGCATGTGCTGGGCTGCGAATTCCTGGCCCGAGGCGGGTGCGAGGGTGACCGACTTGTCCTCCTTCTCGTACGCGGGATGGCGAAACAGCACCTTGACGCCGTGCAAGGGAACCGGCTTGCCGGCGACGTCGGCGAGGCCATAGCGAACTTCGCCCCATGCGATGGTCAGCTTGCCGGTCCAGCCAAGTGCTGCCTGCGCCCGTCCTTCCTCGGCCTTCTTGTTGAATTGCTGGCTCGCCACATAGGTGTTTTCGACGACGAGGCCAGTCCAGCTTGTGCTGGCGAGCGTTGCCATGGTCAGATTGACTGCGATGACCACGCCGAAAAAGGCCAGGATGATGACCAGCATGTGCCTGCCGGTGAATTCACGAGGCTTTTGTACATTGGCAGTCATCTGAGGGGCTCCGGCGCGTTGAAGGTGGCGGTGTACTCGTTCGACTCAAAGCTGGCTCTGTCCTCGACGCGGAACTTGAAGGTCTGTGCCGGAGCGCGGATCTGGTCCGCCGGCTGGCGAACGAAGACCCTCAGCATTTTCAGGCGGTCGGGTTCGACCGGAATGGCGAAGGAACGGCCTGCGGGGATGTCGTCGCCGACGACGACCATGTCAGCGCCTTCAAGGCCCTGCATGGTTACGACGATCGTCCTCGGCTCGGGGATCATGTTGAGCAGCTTGACGGTATAGCCATTGCGGATGGATCCGTCGGTCAGCGTGACGAACTGGGGATTGCGATCATGCAATACGTTCAGTTCGAGCCGATCGCGCGTCAGCAGCGAATAGAGCAGGCCGAGGCCGATCAGCGACCACAAGCCCATGTAGACGTAGGTGCGCGGCCGAAAGATCTTGCGGATGTGAAAATGCGCCACCTTGTCGGAGAACAGGCCATCAGCGGTCCTGATCAGCGATGGATTGACTGAGCTGGACCCGCCTGCAGTCGCCAGCATCATGTTGGCGTTGTAGTCGGAGAGCGTCGCATAGGCGATCAGCCCACGCTCCTTGCCGAGCTTGTCCATGACGCCGTCACAGGCGTCGATGCAGAGCGCGCAAGTGATGCATTCGAGCTGCTGGCCGTCGCGAATGTCTATCCCCATCGGGCAGACCGCGACACAGGCATTGCAGTCGACGCAGTCGCCCACGGGCTGGCCTGCGGCCAGCACCTTCTTGGCGTGGCGCGAACGCGGTTCGCCGCGCCAGTCATTGTAGGTGACAGTGAGGGAATTTTCATCGAGCATGGCCGCCTGGATGCGGGGCCACGGGCACATATAGGTGCAGACCTGTTCGCGCATCAGACCGCCGAACGTGTAGGTGGTAGCCGTCAGGACGGCGACAGTGATGTAGGCGACGGGCGCCGCAGTGCCGGTGAAGAGCTCGCCGAGCAGCGTCGGTGCATCGGCAAAGTAGAAGATCCAGGCGCCGCCAGTCGCCGCCCCTATGACCAGCCAGATGGTGTGCTTGGACACACGCAGCATGAGCTTGCGCGCGGTCCAGGGACCTGCGTCAAGTTTCATGCGGGCGTTGCGGTCCCCCTCGATCGCACGTTCGACGACGAGGAACAGATCGACCCACACCGTCTGAGGGCATGCATAGCCGCACCAGGCACGGCCGACAGTCGAGGTGATCAGGAAAAGACCGACGCCCGCCATGACCAGGAGGCCGGCCACATAGAAGAATTCCTGGGGCCATATCTCGATGAAGAAGAAGTAGAAGCGCCGGTTCGCGAGATCGAGCAGGACTGCCTGGTCCGGGGCAAATGGACCGCGAGCCCAAGGCAGCCACGCAGCCAGGTAGTAGATGCCAAGTGTGATCGTCATCACCAGCCATTTGAAGCGACGAAAGTTGCCCGAGGCGCGCTTCGGAAAGATCTTTTGACGCGCGGCATAAAGCGGCTTGCGGGTTTTGGCGGAATTGACAGTTTCTGTTTCGAGCCGTGTCAACTGCGTCTTATCACGCATGTGCAACTCCACTTTCCCAGCCAATGTCAGGGGCACCTGTCGTAAAGCCTCGCGGTAGGATAGCCTTGCCGGGTTGTGCAGATCGCATTAGGGATGGTGTCGAGGCCCGGCTCACGCCGGGCCTCGTCCGCTTGGCAGGGGGGACCGAAGAATAGGACTTCCATTCCTATTCTCCGCCGCCAAGCGAATGGACATAAACTGCAAGTTCCTTGACCTTGATCTCGCCGAGACGGCCAACCCAGGCCGGCATGACGCCCTGTTTTGGCGCACGGACCTGTGCGGCGATGGCTGTCTCACCGGATCCATAGAGCCAGATCGCATCGGTCAGGTCGGGGGCGCCGAATTCCCTGTTGCCTTTTGCATTGTCGCCGTGACAGGCGACGCAGTTCTCGGCAAAGACCTTGGCGCCGGGTTGGATCAGACTTGCATCGCGGACCTTGCCGGAAAGGCTGGCCACGTAGGCGCTGACTTGTGCGATCTGGTCGGCGGTAATGATGTCGCCGAAGGCCGGCATTTCCGACAGGCGCGTGTCCGGATCGGATGCGAAGCGGATGCCGTGCGTAATCGTCTGCTGGATCTGCTCGGCCTTGCCGCCCCATAGCCAGTCGTCGTCGTTGAGATTGGGAAAGCCCTTGGAACCTTGGGCGCCGGAGCCGTGACATTGTACGCAATTGACCTTGAAAGCGGCGCCACCGGCGGCGATTGCGAATTCGCGCAGGCCGTCGTCCGCGGAGATCTCCGAGACGCTCTTGGACTCCACCGCCGAGATATATTTGCCCTTGGCGGCCTCAGCCGCAGTCAGCTCGTTCCTGACCTCGTTGCGGCTGGAATAGCCGAGCACACCCTTCGTCGCCGAGTGCAACAGAGGCCATGCTGGATAGGCGATGGTGTAGCCTATCGCCCAGACAATGGTGACGTAAAAGGTGATAACCCACCATCTGGGAAGCGGGTTGTTCAGCTCCCGGATGCCATCCCATTCGTGGCCGGTGGTCGAGACGCCAGAGATTTCATCGATATGCTCGTCGCTCATGATCACTCGTCCTCGAGCGGAATGCGGGCCGCTTCGTCGGCCAGCCTTCGGCTGCCGGGGCGTAGGGCAAAGGCGATGCACCCCACGAAGAACAGCGCCATCGCAACCAGGCCCCAGCTGTCGGCAAACGCCCGCATCAAATTGTAGGTCATCAGCGTTCTCCTCAGCGGTAGCCGGCGGCTTCGTCGTAATTTTTGAAGTCGACCAGTGTGCCAAGCATCTGCAGGTAGGCGAGCAGGGCATCCATTTCGGTGACCTGTTGCGGGTTGCCGTCGAAGTCGCCGATCTTGGCTTTTGGGTAACGCGCCTCAAGGCCTGATGTGTCGGCATTGGGATCGGCCTGCGCCGCCAGATCCGCATTGGCGTGGACGATCATGTCATCGGTGTAAGGGACGGCTACAAGCCTGTTGGCGACCAGATGCGTTGAGAAATCCTTCACGTCGATCGGCGTGTCTTTCAGGAACCCATAGCTCGGCATGATCGATTCCGGCACCACCGAGCGCGGGTCGGTAAGATGCGCGACATGCCATGCATTCGAGTAGCGGTCGCCAACTCTGGCGAGATCCGGCCCGGTGCGCTTCGATCCCCACTGGAAGGGGTGATCGTACATGGACTCGGCAGCTAGGCTGTAGTGGCCATAGCGCTCAACTTCGTCGCGGAACGGCCTGATCATCTGGCTATGACAGAGGTAGCAGCCCTCGCGCATATAGATGTTGCGCCCGACAAGTTCGAGCGGCGAATAGGGGCGCATGCCTTCCACCTTCTCGATCGTATTGTCGAGATAGAAGAGAGGCGCGATCTCGACGATGCCGCCGACCGTCACCACGAGCAGCGAGCCAACGAGAAGAAGCGTGGCGTTCTTCTCGATGATTGCGTGTTTGTCCATCAAGCCCATTACCTGGCTCCTGATCGCGCAGGTCGGATGGCGACGGGGCTCGGCATCGGCTCCTCCTCGCGCTGGTGGCCGAGGATGGTCCTGGTGATGTTCCAGGCCATGATCAGCGCGCCGGAGAGGTACATGGCCCCACCGATGGCGCGCATGACATAGTAGGGGTGCATGGCGGCGACGGTCTCGGCGAAGGAGTAGACCAGGAAGCCCTGCTCGTCGTATTCGCGCCACATCAGGCCCTGCATGACGCCGGATACCCACATCACCGCGGCGTAGACAACGATACCAAGTGTCGCCAGCCAGAAATGCCAGGTGACCAGCCGCAACGAGTAGAGCCGTTGCCGGTTCCAGAGCTTCGGCACCATGTAGTAGATTGCGCCGAACGAGATCATGCCAACCCAGCCGAGCGCGCCCGAATGGACGTGGCCGATCGTCCAGTCGGTATAATGCGACAGCGAATTGACCGCCCGGATCGCCATGATGGGGCCTTCGAAGGTCGACATGCCATAGAAGGCGACGGCCATCACCATCATGCGTATGATCGGATCGGTGCGCAGCTTGTCCCAGGCGCCGGACAGCGTCATCAGGCCGTTGATCATGCCGCCCCAGGACGGCATCCACAGCATGATCGAGAACACCATGCCGAGCGTCTGCGCCCAATCGGGCAAGGCGGTGTAGTGCAGGTGATGCGGCCCGGCCCAGATGTAGAGAAAGATGATCGCCCAGAAATGGACGATCGACAGCCGGTACGAATAGACTGGCCGGTTCGCCTGCTTGGGCACGAAATAATACATCATGCCGAGGAAGCCGGCGGTGAGAAAGAAGCCGACCGCGTTGTGGCCGTACCACCATTGCGTCAAGGCGTCCTGGACCCCTGAAAAGGCGGAGTAGCTCTTGGAGCCCAGGAACGAGACTGGTATGGACAGGTTGTTGACCACATGCAGCATCGCGATGGTGACGATGAACGACAGGTAGAACCAGTTGGCCACGTAGATATGCGGTTCCTTGCGCTTCAGGATCGTGCCAAGGAACAGAATGAGGTAGGCGACCCAGACGATGGTCAGCCAGACATCCACATACCATTCGGGTTCGGCGTACTCGCGGCCCTCGGTGATGCCGAGCAGGTAGCCGGTCGCGGCCATGACGATGAACAGCTGGTAGCCCCAGAAGACGAACCAGGCCAGATCACGGCCGAAGAGGCGGGCGCGGCAGGTGCGCTGCACGACATACAGAGACGTGCAAAGCAGCGCGTTGCCGCCGAAGGCGAAGACGACACCGGATGTGTGCAACGGCCGCAAACGACCGAAATTGAACCAGGGCTGGATGTTGAGATCGGGGTAGGCGAGCTGCAGCGCGATCACCACGCCGACCAGCATGCCGACGACACCCCAGAACACGGTGGCGATCGCGCCGTAGCGGATCGGACCATCCATGTAAGCGGATGGGTCAATCGGAGCTGCTGGCTTGAACTCCGTGTTGCGCAACAGGATCGCAGTGAAACCAGCCACTGCGAAGAACAACACCCACATGTGTCGGCGGAAAGGTTCATCCACGCCGAAGCCGGCGGCCACCAGGGCCGCAAAAGCGAACACGCTTAGAAGGACGATCTCTGTGCCGAATTTCATTGCAGATCCCGATCTCGAATCTGGTGGATGCCAAATCCGCAGCGCACTAATCGCGCAGCCGCCGCCCCCTCGCCCTGATCTATGTCAGGCCGCAAGATTTTGTGTCGGCGGCGCAATCAGCAGGTGGCGAATGAACGAGGAACGCAGCGCGGGCTCACCCCCCTCATGGAAGGCGTTCCCTGGGTTGGGCGGGCGCAGACGCGATCGCTGAGGCGAAAGCTGAGGCCCTGCGCGCGTTGGATGCTATTGCCGATGCCCTGCCAAACGTTGTTCGGATCCCATTGGAAACGAACGCGATCGTTCCGCCGAGCCGTGGCAGATTAAGGACCATGCTTCGCCGGTATGTGCCGAAACACACCTGGCGATTGGTCACGTTCCTATCAAAGCCCGAAAGCTGTTTGTCTCGACCGTGACGCCGCTTCGTCGAAGGCGCGGCAACATCGCATTAAAAGGCAAACACGGCCCGCCCCGGAGTCATGCGACATGGCCTCGCCGCTTAGGGCCGCTCGCGTCCGCCGCCACAGCGCTTCTCCAGACGGCTTATGCTGTCCACCGTCACATGGCGTGCGTTCTCAATCCGAATCACCCCGTCAGCCCGCAATCGCGTCAGTTGGCGGCTCACGGTCTCGTTGGTGATTCCAAGGAAATCAGACATTTCGACACGCGTCAGCGGCAGATCGAAGGACGCCGACCCGGAAGCCGCATCGAGACTGGAATCGATATTCCGGGCCATCATGAGGAGAAAAGTCGCTACCTTTTCCGGAGCTGTCTTGCGCCCCAGCGTCACCATCCACTCGCGCGCCTCATCGAGTTCATTCAGCGTCTGTTTGAGCAGGCGATGCTCGAATTCCCGTGACGCCTTCATCATCCGTTCGACGGCCGCTCGCGGAAACGAACACAGCGTGACTGCTGTTGCCGCTTCCGCATTGATCGAGCTTTCCACCTTGAAAGGACGTCCCAGAAAATCCGGTGCAAACTGGAGACCGACGATCTGCTGGCGCCCATCCGACAGGCTCTTTGATAGCTTTACAACGCCTGAAAGCACGTTGGAGTAGCTGTCGACGTTCTGTGCCTCGCCGGTCAACTCCATTCCTGACTCGATCCGGCGACGCGAGCAAGTCTTGGCGAGCCCAACCAAATTGTCTGGATCGAGCGCACCGCAGACACCGCGACGCCGTGCCTCGCAAGGGAAGCAAAGAACAGGAATGCCGGAACTATGAATGTCTTGCCGAAAGGTCATGCGTTCGCCTTACCCGATCCTAACTGCCGGCAGGATACCCATCCAGGGTAGAGAAATCCTGCGGCGGTTTGTCCATGAGCGCGGCTGATCGAGATCAGGGTCTGCTTCAGCGATGCGTGCAGTGTTCCGGCGGGCAACACGGTGAACGCGAGATGCAATCGGAAATAGCTGTCAAACTCAGCGAGAACGTCCCACGCTACACCAGCTATCCGACGGCGCCGCATTTCCATTCGGGGATCGATGCTGCCATTTACCGTGGCTGGTTGGAGACGCTGGAAAGCGGCGACGAAATCTCGCTGTACCTGCACATTCCTTACTGCGACAAGCTCTGCTGGTTCTGCGCCTGCCACACCAAGCAGACGCACCAATATGAGCCGGTGGCCGCTTATCTGCGCTCGCTGAATGCCGAAATCGTCACGATTGCCGGTCTGCTGAGCGGCAAGGCACATGTCCGTGCAATCCACTTCGGTGGCGGTTCGCCAACTATTCTGAGGCCCGATGATATGGTTGCTCTTGGAGCGGCCTTGCGGGACAGCTTCGACTTTCTCCCGGATGCTACGGTCAGCATCGAAATCGAAACCAACGACATGGACAAGGCGCGCCTTGATGCACTTGCTCAAATCGGCGTAACCCGGGCGAGCCTCGGCGTGCAGGATTTCGATCCGCAAGTGCAAAAAGCAATTAATCGTGAGCAGAGTTTTTTGCAGACCAAGGCAGTCGTCGACGGGGTTCGTTCGCGGGGCGTCGAATCGGTCAATCTGGACCTGCTCTACGGGCTCCCGAATCAGACACGCGAGACGATCTGTTCCACGGTGGCGCAGGCACTGACCTTGGAGCCAGACCGGATGGCCCTGTTCGGCTACGCACATGTGCCCTGGTTCAAGAAGCATCAGACGATGATCGACGAGGCATGGCTGCCGAGTCCCACTGAGCGTTTCGCCCAATCTCAACTCGCGGCGCGGGCAATTGTCGCCAAGGGATATGAGGCAATAGGACTCGATCATTTCGCGAAGCCCGACGATGCGCTGGCCATAGCGGCCCGCGCAGGGGTTTTGCATCGCAATTTTCAGGGCTACACTGAGGATCGCTGCCCGACACTGATCGGACTTGGCCCTTCGTCCATCGGTCGTTTTCGCCAAGGCTACGTGCAAAACATGGCTTCGACTGCCGGGTACGGGCGCATGGTTGCGGATGGCGGGTTGGCTGCCGTCCGCGGCGTTGCCCTTTCCGACGACGATCGCGTCCGTGGCTGGATCATCGAGCGGCTGATGTGTGATTTTGCCTTCTCGGCAGTCGATCTGGTGGAGCGGTTCGGCAAAGCCGGCGAGCAGCTCCTTCATCGCTCGAGGTCCATCGCACTCCACGATCCTGCCCGAGCGCTTGAATTCGATGGTGACAGTTTCCTCGTACGGACTGAAAGTCGCCCCTTCATTCGAACCATCGCGGCCAAGTTCGATACATATTTCAAAGGGGGAACGGCGAGGCACTCGGTGGCGGTCTGAGCAAAGCACAGTGCGCTCGCCGTTTGGTCGATCGGCGAACCAGCTGCGTTCGTTTTGACCGCTCATAGGCGACTACCGCATCAAATCGAAAATGCAAACTTAGGCTGTTGCGCGGTATCTCCTTCCACATCCTCTCTTGCGCATACCTACATTCCAAGGGGTTTGATCCTATGCTTCGCGAGGAGCAGGTAGGTCGCGACAGCTAGGCAATGTTCCAGCTGCCCTAGCGGAGGAGTCACGATTTTCCGGCAAGCTCCGTCGGCAGACGTTCTTTTCTGGCCCTGGCAAAGGCTCGGTCGCCTTCCAGAAACGCCGCCAGCATGAAAGGGATGAGTTCTGCCACGGTTTCAGACTGACCATAGGTCTGACGGTAAAGTGCAGCATACTCCTTGAGTGTTTGGCTCAGCTCCGCGCTGACGGTAATGGTGATCTTCGAAGCTGTTCGGTCCGGAAGTTTTCCAAGTTTCAGGTCAGCCATGATAACTCCTGCTCAACTGGCGTATGGCCGCAGCACGATGTCCTTGTGCACGATGACGCGCAGTGGCCAACCTGGGCGGACGACGATGGTGGGCTGGATATTGAGGTTTTTTTCGGTGATGCGCTGGCCGGCTCGACTGGCGTTCTGCTGGGCTGATTCCCGGATCGCCTTGACCAGATCGCTCTCGTTTTCGCCGAGGCTGAATTCTGTGCCGACACCGAGCAATGTGGCAAGCGCCACTCCCTTGATCATCTGCCAAGTGTGGAAATCGACTTTGTCTTCCAGCCCTGCGTAGCCGGCGGTGTCGCTCGCGGGCAGATTGTCGATTTCGGCCGACGAGCCGTCGGGCAGCAGAATGCGCTGCCAGACCAGCAGCGCTCGCTTTTGCCCGAACGCGACGACGCTGTCGTAGACGCCGATAAGACGTGAGCCCTGCGGAATCAGCAATATGTTGCCCGTGACCGTGTCGTGCACATTTTCGGTGACTTGCGCGACGACAAGGCCCGGCAAATCGGAATTGATGCCGGTGATCAGGCTGGCGGCAATCACGCTGCCAGCCATCAGTTGATATGGCGAGATCGGCGTCTGAAGCGCATGCGGATTGTAGATCCCGCCAGTGCTCCGCTGGCTGAGAAAATCAAGCTTTCGCTGCTGATTGTTCTGGTCGCCTTCCGCCGCCGCCACCGAGGCTGACGCGCGTCCTGCTTCGGATTGGGGAAGCGCCTCAAATGGATGCTGAGCAGTTTGCACGCTCTCTCCGACATCTGTCTGTTGAGCTCGATTTTCGACGCGGAAAAGCACCCGCGATTCACGCGCTTCGATCGCCTGCTGCGCTAGACGCTGCTCCTCGGCCGAGATGTCTTGGCCCGGCACGATGCCGAGCTGGCGCTGCCGCTCGAGGATGGGGCGGCCGAGGTCGCCCGGCAAAGGTAGCCCAAGGACGGGAGGCTTTGGCTTCATGCCGGAATAGTCATGGGGAAGCGTATCGAGTCCCTCGGCGGTTGGTTTGCGCTCAGTGTTGTAGAGATCTTCCGCCTGATCCCTGATGCGAAGGGCCGGCCCCTGGAGGGCGATCATGGTAACGCCGAAGACAGCGCCGGATCCGAGCGCTGCGATAGCGATGATCACACCGCGCCTGAACCGCACCACGCGGCGGGGAGAGGCCCGAAGCTGCAGTTCCTCGGGATCCAGTTTCGGCGGGATGCCAGAGCGGGAATTTTCGATCATGAGCCCTCACCTCGCCGGCTGCCGCGAAAGAGCGAGATCCGCCGTTGCGGTTGCCTGCCGTCAATCCTGCTGATGCGGATCACCTGCTGCCGCTTGGTGCCGAGGCGAAGTTCGGCCGCGGCGAAGAGCCGATCGACGATGTAATAGTTGCCGCGCACGCGATAGTTGACGAGCTCGCTGCTCCCATCTGCGCCGACGATGAAGAGTGGTGGCGCCTCGCCCTGATCTATGCGACGAGGGAACTCAATATAGACCTTGCTGCCGTCGTCGAAGGCTCGCGTCGGTCTCCAGGGCGGTGTGTCGCCACTGATTGAGTAGCGAAAGCGAAGGTTTTCGAGCGCGATGTTCGACGCGACCGGTGTAACTGCCTCGGCTTGAGCATTGCGCTGGCGAAGCGCGATGATCTGGTCTTGGCTGTAGGTCCAGGAGATTGCCGCCATTGCGGTCTTCTCGGTGCTTTGAAGCTGCAAATGATAGGTCCGCCGGTCCGTCGTAATGACGACATTGGTGGCAAGACCCGGCGCGAAGGGTTTTACCAGAACATGGGTGCGCTGATTGTCACCGGTGCCGCTTGCGGTATCGCCAATGACCCAGCGCACGGTGTCGCCAGCCGACACGGCGGTTAGTTTCTCGCCCGGCTGCAGAGCGATGTCGGTCACGCGCTCCGGCGCGGCATAGAGTTGATAAAGCGCGCCATCGGTGAAGGGGTAGACTTGCACTGCATTAACATACCCGTACTTGGTGGGTTGCTGGGTCGCGGCTTTGTTGGCATCAGCGACGCGTTCTTCAGGAGGGCGCTTGTCCTCGGCCTTGCCGGGCTCGGGCTGCATTTGGCCAGGCAGCGGCAGTGGTTTTGGCACCTCGACAATTCTAATCGGCCTCTCCGGCGCTTTTTCGATCGCGGCCGGTTTGAAGTCGGCAGCGTCATAGGAAATCTCAGGCGGCGGCACCTTCTTCGATGCACAAGCGGAAACGACCGCTGCCGACACCGATAGGATCAGCACGGCACGAATCGGTGACATTTTACCTTTCATTGGTGGACTCCGTCGGAGAAAGGGGGGCTGGGACGGCGCTGTCGAGCTCGCGTGACCAGTCAATGGCATTGATGAAGACGCCGAGCGGATTCTTGCGCAGCTGATCCGTATTGCTTGGCGAGCGGATCACGATCGTGAGGATCGCAGTCCAGCGCATCGTGCTGGCAAGGCTTCCGCGCTCAAACACCTGCTCGGTCCATTTGACCTGGAATGAACTTTCGGAGGCTCTGACCACGCTGGTGACCTGTACCGAAACACTGCGCGTTCCGATCTGACCGAAGGGGTCGTTCGCCTTGGCGTATTCGTTGAGGAAGAGCGCTGCGCGATCGCTAGCAAAGTCGTACGCTGCCAACCAGTTCTGCCGAACCAAAACCGGATCGGTGGAAACGGAACGGACATTCTGGATGAAGCGGCCGAGATGCCAGGCGATCTGAGCATCCGAGGGCTCATAATTCCGGACCGCCGGCGCGACGGCGCGCGTCTCGCCGAAGCCATCGACCTCGACGACATAAGGCACGACACGGCTTTGCATCGACTGCCATACGAGTCCGCCGGAAAGCCCGGTCGCCAAGGCCAGGCAGCCAAGGGCCATGATCCGCCAGTTCCTGGCCTGCAGTCGAGATGAGCCGATGCGCTCGTCCCACAGTTGGGCGGCTTTTTGATACGGCGTGACCGGTTCGGGTGTTTTGCCGTAACGGTGCACGGGTCGCTTGAAGAGCATCTAGTCATCCTTGTCGTTGAGAGAGGGGTTGGCGCTGCCTCCCGGCCGGTCTCCGTCTCGGACAGCTTGCATGGCAGCGTGGCGATTTGCCCGGGCGGTCTGTTCAGAACGTAGGCGCCTTGCCCACGTCGGCGCCGAAACAGTGGCCGAACCGGCAGAGCGTTCGGTCATTGACGCTGTCGGCGCGCCGCCGGTCGCGGTCCACGCGGCATCGCGCCCGGCATCGGCGTTGCGCCCAACACTTGCAGTGGCGGATCGCGCTATGCGTATAGCGGCGCCGCCAGCTGCACTGGTTACACCATGCATTCCAGCAGCCACACCGGAGAGGCCAGCGTCGGGCGAGGTTGCGCGCCCGATCTGCCATGACGTGGAAGCAGCCGATCCCATTGTTGTGCCGGCTCGGATGGCGGCGAGACCGCCGCTGGTTGCCATACGCGCGCCAGCAAATGCTGTGCCTCCAGCAACGAGTGATACACCCGCTGCCGCCGCGGTCGTGCCGAGGGCGGCGCCCGCCCCAAGCTGCGGTGCGCCTGAGACAAGACCCGACGCGATCCCCGGCCCAAAAATGCCAAGGCCAAGCAGTGCCAGTGCGCCCAGTACCTGGGACATGGCACCGGCAAGATCCGGCTCCTTGCCTTGCAATGCGGAAGCGAACTCCCCGAAGAGCGTGGAGCCGATACCGACAATGACGGCGAGCACCATCACCTTGATGCCTGACGAGATAACATGGCCGAGCACGCGTTCGGCCAGGAACGCTGAACGGTTCCAAAGTGCGAATGGAACCAAAACAAAACCTGCCAGCGTGGTGAGCTTGAACTCTAGGATGGTGATGAAAAGCTGGATGGAAAGGATGAAGAAGGCGATGATAACCAGGAACCAGGCCATCAGCAGCACGAAGATGGTCAGTGCGTTGCCGAAGATTTCCGGGAAGCCCAGGAGCTGACTGGCTTGGTCAAGCATTGGCCAAGCACCTTCGAAACCGGTCGCGGCAATGCGGCCCGGGCGCAAGAGATTGTCTGCCGACAGATTGCCGGCCGACGCCTTAATCCCGAGACCGGCAAAAGAACGATAAACGATATCGGCGAGGTTCTTGAAATTGTTCAGAATGAAGGCGAAGACGCCAACATAGAGCACCTTGCGGACAAGCCGGCCGAGAACGCTGGTTTCGTCGCCGAGCGCCCACGCCAGGCCGGCAAGTGTGATGTCAATGCCGATCAGAATGGTAGTGAGGAAGGCGAGGTCGCCCGATAGCAGACCGAACCCGCTGTCGATGTAGCGGATGAAGGTCTCCATGAAGCGATCGATGACGCCAAGGTCGTTCATGCCGCTGCCTTTCTCGTCGTGATGAACTCGTGATTAATTGCCGGGATAAGCCGAGCCGGTACCCAAGAACCGCTTCGTCATCTCGCGGGCGGCTTCGTCTGACTGGGCCTTGCGGGCGGCATCCTCGGCCTCAGCTCGAAACTGCGTTGCGAGCAGCGTCTGGATCTGCATCTGCTGTTTTGTCGAAAGCGCCATCAGCTGGTTGGTGGCCTGGCTTGCCTGAAGCGCACCGGCCGCCCCTTGGCTGCGGTTGACGAGATCGGCGAGCAGATCGCCGTCGGCGCGGACGTTCTCGACGATTTGCGACTGGACACCCATGGTCTGGCGGAACGCCTGCATGGCGGTTTGCCAACGCTCCCGCGCAGCACTCGCCACATCGCTGACTTTGATCGTGGCGTCGTAGCTTTCCGGATATTGGCTGCGCCACTGGTCTTGAAGCTTGCCCAGATCAAAGCTGAGGCCACTCGCCTGGTCCATCAAGCCGTCGATGCGATGGAGCGAACCGGTGAGTTGGCCAACGGAAGAGAAATCCAGACGCTGAAGATTGCGCGCCATGTTCTGCAGCATGGTCGCCTGATTCTGCAGCGACTGGATTTGGTTGTTGATCTGCTCCAATGCGCGCGCGGCCGTCAGCACGTTCTGCGCATAATTGGACGGATCGAACACGATAAGGGCGTACGCGGGCTGCACATAGTCGGCCATAGGCTTGGCGATCAGGGAAACGGTGATCAGGCCGGAGAGAAGGCGTCGCCGCATCATGAGAATTGCTCCTTGTCTGGTTGAGGGAATTGCTTGAGAAGTTCGCCGGCCCAATCGAGGCCGCGCGCGATCAGGAACTGCGAGGCAAAGCTGCCTTGCCCGTCTTCGGACATGATCCTGTCGATCAGAGTCTGCGTGGCCGGATCGGAAGCACCGCAAAGCGCAAGAGCGATGGGGCCAAGCTCGAGCTCGAACAGACGGTTGCCGCGGCGCGATTGCAGATAATACTGACGCTTCGGCGTGGCGCGGGCGATCAATTCGATCTGCCGCTCGCTTAAACCGAAGCGCTCGTAGGCTGTGCGCGCCTGGGGTTCCACGGCACGATCATTGGGAAGGAAAATGCGCTGCGGGCAGCTTTCGATGATTGCCGGCGCTATGCCAGAGCCCGCGATATCAGCCAGCGACTGCGTAGCGAAGACAACCGACACGTTCTTCTTTCGCAGCACCTTCAGCCATTCGCGGATGCGGGCGGCGAACAGCGGATTGTCGAGATAGACCCACGCCTCGTCGAGCATGATCAGCGTGGGCCGTCCGTCGAACCGTTCCTCAAGTCGCTGGAACAGATAGGTAAGCACCGGCAGCAAAGCGCCTTGGCTGTGCATTAACTCCTCGGTCTCGAAACACTGCACATCCGACAAGGCCAGCCCATCATGATCGGCATCGAGCAGGCGGCCGAAGGGACCGTCGAGCGTGTAGGGCATCAATGCGGTCTTCAGCGCATTGGATTGAAGCAGGACCGAAAGACCGGTCAGTGTGCGTTCCTGCGCCGGCGCGGTGGCAAGGCTGGCCAGCGCTGACCAAATAGCCTCCTTCACCTCCGGCGTGACGGTGACGTTCTCGTGGGCAACAAGGCTGGCGATCCATTCGGCCGCCCAGCTTCGGCTAGCCTGGTCGTTGATGCTGCGCAGTGGCTGAAAGGCAAGGGAACCGTCCGCTCCTAGCGCGTGGTGTTCTCCACCCATGGCAAGTGTTGCAGCACGGGCCGAATTGCCTTTGTCGAAGACATAAACCTGGGCGCCGGCATAGCGCCTGAACTGCAGAGCAATCAGAGCAAGCAGAACCGACTTGCCGGCGCCGGTCGGACCAACAACCAGCATGTGGCCGACATCTTCGACGTGGGTGGAAAGCCGAAACGGTGTCGACCCACTGGTCTCGGCAACGAAAAGCGGTGGCGCTTCGGTTTGGGTGACTTTCGCGAGATGCTCGTTTGTCGCAGGACCGGCCCAAACCGACGACAGCGGCATGAGATGGGCAAGGTTCAATGTATGAACGAGCGGTTGGCGAACGTTAGCGTAGACATGGCCAGGCAATGAGCCGAGCCAAGCCTCGACCGCATTGACGCCTTCTCGGATCGTGGTGAAGCCGAGCCCATTGATGATGCGCTCGACCGCGCGAAGCTTCTCTGCAGCGGCTTGGCGATCCTCGCCCCACACCGTCACGGTGGTGGTGAGATAGCCGAAACTCACATGATCACCGCCCAATGCCTGAAGGGCTTCGTCGGCATCGAGCGCCTTGTTGTCGGCATCGTTATCGACAAGCGGGACCGGCTCGTTGGTAATGACCTCGCGTAGGATTGCCACGATCGATTTGCGCTTGGCAAACCACTGCCGGCGCAATCGCGTCAGCGTCTTCGTGGCTTCCGTTTTCTCGAGCGGAATGAAGCGCGTCATCCAGCGATAGGCGAAATCCTGATGATTGAGGGTATCGAGGATTCCGGGCCGGGTGAGGTTCGGAAAGCCGAGGATGGTCAGTGTGCGAAGATGCTGCTCACCCAGCATCGGCTCCAGGCCACCGGTAAGCGGCGCATCGACCAGGATTGCATCCAGATATATCGGCGTTTCCGGGGCCATGATAGGATGGCGACGAGGCGAAATCGTGCCGTGGAGGTAGGTCAACGTCTGAGCATCATCGAGGACGCGTACTTCGGACATGAAACCCGAGAAGAGATCGAGCACGCGGTTGGTCTCGTCACGGAACCTCGCCAGATCCTGGCGCCAGTCTCTTTCTCCTCGGGAATAATGAGAGTCGACGAGCGCGCTTTCTGCGCGCGCCTGGGCGTCCGGCGGTGGCATAAACACCAAGGTCAGATGATAGCGGCTCTCGTAGTGCGCTACCTTCCCCTCGAAAGCAGCGCGGCGTTCTTCGTCGACCAGCCACGACGCGGCGTCAGGAAAATGCGAGTTCGGATAGCCCAGCGCTTCTGTGCGCTCGGCCTCAAAGAACAATGCCCAGCCAGAGCCAAGGCGTCTGAGAGCATTGTTCGCCCGGGCGCAAATGCCGACGAGTTCAGCCTCCGTCGCACTTTCGAGATCCGGGCCGCGGAACCGCAACGTCCGCTGAAAGCTGCCGTCCTTGTTGAGCACGATGCCGGGCGCCACCAAGGCAGCCCAGGGTAGATGGTCGGCAAGCCGGTCGGCTTTGCTTCGATATTCCGAAAGGTTCAGCATGCAAGCCACCCCTTCAGACGTAGGTGGCGCACAAGCACGCTGGCGAAGTCCGGATCGCGTCTTGCGGCAAACACCGCTAACGAGTGGCCTGCGATCCAAAGCACCAGACCAGCAATCCATTGCTGCAAGCCGAAGCCAATGGCCGCGGCCACTGTACCGTTGAGGATCGCCACCGCGCGCGGAGCCCCGCCGAGCAGGATCGGCTCGGTCAGCGCCCGGTGGACCGGTACTGCGAAGCCCTCGATATGCTGCTCCCCGGCGGCCATCAGACGAGCGCCCCACCACCGAAGGAGAAGAAGGAGAGGAAGAAGCTCGATGCCGCGAAGGCGATTGACAGACCGAAGACGATCTGAATCAGGCGCCGAAAACCACCGGCGGTGTCGCCGAAGGCAAGCGTCAGGCCGGTGGTGATAATGATGATCACCGCAACGATCTTGGCGACCGGTCCCTGCACGGACTCCAGGATCTGCTGCAGCGGCTGCTCCCACGGCATGCCGGAGCCGGCGGCATAAACCGGGGCCGTGTTAAGAAACGCGAGCGCTGTGGACGAAAGAAAGCGAAGCTTCTTGCGCATGAGGAAGGCCTTTCAAAGCTGCTGGAGTTGCGAAAGCGTGAGCGGGGCAACGGCGTAATCGCCGCTGCCGTCGAGACCGGTGACCTCGGCGATTGCGTCGATGTGGCGCGACGAGCCGCGTCCCGCTATGAAGACGATCAGATCTATCGCCTCAGCGATGAGCCGGCGGGGAACGGTGACCACCGCTTCCTGGGCGAGTTGCTCAATGCGATAGAGAGCCGAGCGCGCGGAATTGGCGTGTACGGTAGCGATGCCGCCTGGGTGCCCGGTGTTCCATGCCTTCAGCATGTCGAGCGCTTCCGCGCCCCTCACCTCGCCCACGATGATGCGGTCCGGCCTGAGCCTCAGCGTCGAGCGCACGAGATCGGCAAGGGTGACCGAGCCCCGCCTTGTTCTCAGGGCAACGCAGTCCCTGGCCGCGCACTGCAGTTCGCGTGTGTCCTCGATCAGGATCACCCGATCGTCGCATTCGGCGACTTCAGCCAGCAGAGCGTTGGCGAGTGTTGTCTTCCCCGAGGAAGTGCCGCCGGCGATCAGCATGTTGCGCCGCTCGCGGACGGCCTTTTTCAGCGCATCGGCCTGCAGCGGCAGCATGATGCGTTCGGCAACATAGTCGGCCAGGGTGTAGACTTTCGCGGCGGGCTTGCGGATGGCAAAACATGGCGCCAACACCACAGGTGGCAGCAGGCCTTCGAAGCGTTCGCCAGACGGCAATTCGGCACTGACGATCGGGTTGTCGGCGTGCGCCTCGGCGCGCACGTGCGAAGCAACCAGGCGGATGATACGTTCTGCCTCGGACGGGTGCATGTGAACGTCGGTATCGACCCGACCTTCGCCTAACCGGTCGAGTCGCAGCGCGCCGTCGGGATTGACCATCACCTCGATGACGGACGGATCGGCCAGGGCTTCGGTGATTGCCGGACCCATGGCGGTGCGCAGCATGACACGCCGCCGGTGGTCGGCCTCGGGATGAGAGCTCATCCTTCCCCTCCCCCACCATTGTCTTTGCTAAGCGACTTTTTGCCGGAAGCGATCTGGCGGCCGACCTTCTCAACGAATTTCTCGAAACGCTCTTGGGCAATAGCCTGCGTTGCCCGATCCGGGACCGGCGTGTGGGCGTGAAGGGTGATCGAAAAGCGGATGAAGAGCGCCAGGCTCTCCAGGATCACCTCGGAATCGCGCCTGACGTGGGCAAGATCGCGGGAGAGCCGGTCAAGCCTTACGCCGTAGCGCCGATCGAACTCGCTCTCGCCACGCCGCTCGATGAACGCCTCGATCGCCTTCGCCACGATCGCTGATTTGGTCGTTGACGGATCGCGACTGAGGTTGTCCAGTTTCTCGCTGAGCTCCGGCTCAAGCAGAAACTGATGGCGAATGCGGTGCGGCTTCATGCGGCTCGTTCCGACGGCCCGGCGTTGCGCCGGCGACGGGAGAAGCATCGGCCAGACGCTCAAAATTGCTTATGGCCGTTATCTACGCTGAGGTGCGCTCTGCAACTCAGCGGACTTCAGAAGCCGGGAATGACATCGTCGCCCCTGCCCTCGTTGATACCGTAGGCGCGGGCCGCAGTGGAAATCCGATCCATGACACGCTTGTCCGCGAGCGCTTCGCTGTCATCGTCTGCGGGCTTGTACAGATCGGCCTGATCGGGCTCTTGAGAGACAACAACGTCTTCTTCGGGCAGGCTTGGATGGCGTTGCTGCTGAACGCCTCCCTCGTCTTCAACTGGCGCGTCGGCGCTTTCCTCGTCCGCAGCAAGTCGGCTATCGACGCTGCACACTTGTCCAGTCCAGCCGTCCGGGCGTGATGCAGGGCAGTCCGCATAGGGTCCGTCGTGCAGCACCGGCGCAGGCAGCACCCGATCTGTGAAATTCTGATCCTGATAATAGCGCAGCTTCTTGGCGCGGATCGGCGGCAACCCAGAAACCAGGACCAATTCGTCTGACGGCGGCAATTGCATCACCTCGCCTGGCGTCAGGAGCGGGCGCGCGGTTTCCTGGCGGCTCACCATGACATGTGAAAGCCAGGGCGCAAGCCGATGGCCCGCATAGTTGCGCATCGACCTAAGTTCGGTTGCGGTGCCGAGGGCATCCGAGATGCGCTTGGCCGTGCGTTCGTCATTGGAGGAAAAGGCAATTCGCACGTGGCAATTGTCGAGAATAGCATTGTTCTCGCCATAGGCCTTTGAAACCTGGTTCAAAGATTGTGCGATCAGATAGGAGCGAATGCCATAACCTGCCATGAAGGCGAGCGCCGTTTCGAAGAAGTCGAGGCGACCGAGCGCCGGAAACTCGTCCAGCATCATGAGCAGCTGATGCTTACGGCTCTTCTTCGGGTCCCCCTCCAGACGCTCCGTCAACCGCCTGCCGATCTGGTTCAAGATCAGTCGCACCAAAGGCTTGGTGCGCGAGATATCCGAAGGCGGCACGACCAGATAGAGCGACAGCGGTCGCTCTCCATCCACTAGGTCAGCGATGCGCCAGTCGCAGGACGAAGTGGCCGCCGCGACCGTTGGATCACGATAAAGCCCAAGAAAGGACATGGCGGTCGAGAGGACGCCTGAGCGCTCGTTTTCCGACTTGTTCAGGAGTTCGCGAGCCGCCGAGGCCACTACGGGATGGACCTGAGGGTTATGCCCCGTCCCGAGATGGTTTGTCGTCATCATCCGCCGTAGCGTTGCGGCAAACGAGCGTTGCGGGTCCGACAGGAAGGTGGCGACGCGGGCTAGCGTCTTGTCCTCTTCAGCGTAGAGCACGTGCAAAATGGCGCCAACTAGGAGTGAATGGCTGGTCTTCTCCCAGTGATTCCGTCGCTCCAGCGCGCCCTCGGGATCGACGAGGATGTCGGCGATGTTTTGAACGTCCCGGATCTCATCTGGGCCTTTGCGCACCTCCAGCAGCGGGTTGTAGCGTGCCGATCTCGGGTCGGTCGGATTGAACAGAAGGCAGTACGAGAATTTCGACCGCCAGCCGGAGGTCAACTGCCAATTTTCGCCTTTTATATCATGAATGATGGCAGACCCGGTCCAGGAAAGTAGCGTTGGAACAACCAGCCCCACGCCCTTGCCCGAACGCGTCGGCGCAAATGCCATGACGTGCTCCGGGCCGTCATGGCGCAGATAGCGATCGTTCAGCCTACCGAGGAAAACGCCCGCCGGCCGTAACAACCCTGCCGTCTCGACCTCATGAGTCGTGGCCCACCGTGAAGACCCATAGGTCGTAACCGACCCGCGCTGTCGCGCGCGCAAAAGCGAGCCTGCGATTGCGGCGGCACAGCCCAGGAATCCGCTGGCGCCTGCAAGCGTACCGGCTTTGTCGAAGACCTCCGGCGCATAAGCATCGAAGTGGAACCACCATTCAAACAGCTTCCACGGCTTGTAGATTGGCCAGCCGGCGAAGAGAAACCATGGTGCGCCGAGAGGCGTCTGGTAGGTCAGCATTTGAGCGCACCATTGGGTTGCCGTCCATACGCCGATAATGACAATTGCGCACACAACGGCGATCTGCCCGATCAGTAGCTTCGTAGGTGTCATCGGCTTGGCCCGCTGAACAACGCGACCTAGCATCGCGCGGTGCAGCCGGGACAGGAATGTTCCTCACATACGATTTGGGAGCAATGAACGACTTCCTACTATGCAGGTCGGTCAGCACGCGTGTTGCGCCTTCACGCGACACCATCCTCTCCATTCACCCTGAGGCCCGGCGCCGCCGACAGTTGCGTGACCGCTCCTCCGCAAAGTTATCTTCTGCGTTCAGGGAGCCAGGGCGCCTGGGCTGGCTGATGAACACCGTCCGCTCGCGCATGTGGGGTCGAATTGATTTGTGCCCAAGTGGAGGCAGGCTCATCATTCAACAGTTGCCGCAGTTCCCCTGGCTCGAACGCCATCATTGGTGGGGAGGCAGGCTCGTCTTCCAACAGTTGCCGCAGTTCCCCTGGCTCGAACGCCATCATCGGTGGGGAAGCGGGTTCATCCTCCAACAGCTGCCGCAGTTCCCCTGGCTCGAACGCCATCATCGGTGGGGAAGCGGGTTCATCCTCCAACAGCTGCCGCAGTTCCCCTGGCTCGAACGCCATCATTGGTGGGGAGGCAGGCTCGTCCTCCAACAGTTGCCGCAGTTCCCCTGACTCGAACGCCATCATTGGTGGGGAGGCAGGCTCGTCTTCCAACAGTTGCCGCAGTTCCCCTGACTCGAACGCCATCATTGGTGGGGAG
>NZ_RZOJ01000680.1:0-1671 GCF_003998845.1 Mesorhizobium sp. M4A.F.Ca.ET.022.05.2.1
CGCGAGCGCGGCACCCGCGTGCCGGAGGAGGTCGGCGTCATCGGTTTCGACAATTGGGAGATCGTGGCCGAGGCGACGCGCCCGCCGCTGACCTCGGTCGACATGAACCTGGCGACGCTCGGCCGCGAGGCCGGGCTCGCCCTGCTTTCGCTCGTCGGCGGCCAAGCGGCCGCGCCGGGCATTCGAAAACTGCCGTGCCGGCTCGTGGTGCGTCAGTCATGCGGCCGCCCGCCGGGCGGCTAACGGGCCTGCGCTAGCAAGCGCGGCCGAACCGGGAGGAGAACCAATGAGGAGGAGAACCATGAAGACCATGATTGCCGGGCTCGCGCTCGCCGCGAGCATCTTCGCTTTGCCTGCTTTCGCCGCCGACACCGCCAACATCTGGGTGCGCGCCGACGGCTCCAACTTCATGCCGCGCATCGTCGATGCCTTCAACAAGGGCCACGAGAACCAGATCAAGCTCGACATCATCCCCAATGCCGAGATCATCCCGAAATACGGCGCCGCCGCCGCCGGCGGCACCGCGCCCGACGCGCTGTCGCTCGATCTCATCTACACGCCGTCCTTCTCGGCCGCCGGCCAGCTCGAGGACATCACCGACTGGGCGAAGTCGCTGCCCTATTTCGCCAGCCTCTCGCCGGCGCATGTCAAGACCGGCACCTATAAAGGCCGCATCTATGGCCTGCCGTTCTCGGCCGACAGTTCGGTGCTGATCTGGAACAAGAAGCTGTTCAAGCAGGCCGGGCTCGATCCGGAAAAGGGCCCGACCAACTGGGCCGAGATCGAGGCCGACGCCGAGAAGGTCAACGCCCTCGGCGGCGACATCAAGGGCTTCTATTTCTCCGGCAATTGCGGCGGCTGCAACATCTTCACCTTCACGCCGCTGATCTGGGCCTCGGGCGGCGACATCCTCTCCGAGGACGGCTCCAAGGCGACGCTGGACAGCCCGCAGCTGCGCGGCGCCATCGACCTCTACCGCTCGATGGTCAAGAAGGACCTGGTGCCGTCGGGCGCGCAGACCGACACCGGCGCCAATTTCTTCGCCGCCTTCGCCGCCGGCAATATCGGCATCTCGCCGTCCGGCGCCTTCGCCATCGGCGCGCTCAACACGCAGTACCTGAATGTCGATTACGGCGTCACCTTCCTGCCGGGCAAGGATGGCGGCTGGTCGTCCTTCGCCGGCGGCGACAATTTCGTCGTCACCAAGGGCACCAAGAAGCTCGCCGTGGTGAAGGAATTTCTCGACTTCGCCTATTCGCTGGAAGGCCAGACGCTGCTAGCCAAATACGGCAGCCTGCCGGTGCGCGGCGACATCGCCAAGGAGGCGCTGAAGGATCTCGATCCGCGCTACCAGATCGCCGCCGAGGCGATGGCCAAGGGCCGCACGCCCTATACGGTGGTGTTCAACGACCTGATCAACTCCGCCAACGGTCCGTGGACGCAGATGGTCAACGAGGTCTTCTTCGGCGACGATGTCGACGGCGCGATTTCGAATGCGCAGGAGACGATGCAGTCGATCATCGACCAGGCGCCGCAGAAGTAGCGCCGCCCTCAACCTCCCCTTGAGGGGAGGTCGGACCCGCAGGGTCCGGGTGGGGCCGCCCCGGCAGTGCTCGACGCTATCTCCCCGCCGGCGCGCGTCGCGGCGGAACCCCCCCCCGGCCCTCCGCC
>NZ_RZOJ01000681.1:0-1663 GCF_003998845.1 Mesorhizobium sp. M4A.F.Ca.ET.022.05.2.1
GCGCGCGGCGCCTGGCATCAATCTCATCGGGAGCATCGGCCAGCCGCTCGCGCTCGGCCTCGGCTTCCGCCTTGCGCTCGCCAAGGGCGGCGATCTGCGTCGAGGCGTTCTCGGCCCGCTCCAGCCAGCTGCGGCGCTCGGCGCCGATGGCTTCGAGCCGGCGCACACGCGCTTCGGCTTCGCGCCGCAAGCCCTCATGGACGGCGCGCGCGTCGGCAAGAGTGGCTCGATCGCGCGAGACATTGGCCGAGGACTGTTCGAGCTGCAGTTGCAGATCACCGAGATCGGGCGCGTCCTGCAGCAGCGTTTCGGCTTCCAGGAAGGCCGCCTGGGTTTCCTCATGGCTGTCGACGACGCGGGCGCGCGCCTCGTCGAGCGCGGCGCGCCGGCTCACCAGCTCGCCGCCGGCCTTCTCGGCCTCGGCCAGCGCGTTGCGGGCGGCATCCAGCCCATGCTGGGCATCGCGGCCGGCCTGGCGGGCATTGCGCTCGGCCTCGCTTGCCTGGCGCAGCGCCTGTTCGGCCTGGGCAAGGGCTGCTTCGGCCTCGCGCAGGACGCGGGTGGCCTGCACCGCCTCGGCGTCGAGCTCGGCCAGCCGGTTCTTCTGCGCCAGCCGCTGCGCCGCGGCGGTCGGCGCGTCGGCGCTGGCGGTCAAGCCGTCCCAGCGCCATAGCGCGCCGTCACGGCTGACCAGCCGCTGGCCGGGCGCAAGCAGGGCCTGGAGACGGCGGCCATCGGCAGCCTCGACAATGCCGATCTGCGCCAGCCGGCGGGCAAGCTGGGAGGGCGCGCGCACGACGCTGGCAAGGCTCTTCACGCCGTCGGGCAGCGCTGCATCGCCAGGCTGGATCGCGCTCTCGCCCCAATGCACCGGGGCGCTGCGGTCGAGCGGCACGTCGAGATCCTCGCCGAGGGCGGCGCCCAGCGCGGTCTCGTAGCCGCGCTCGACGCTGAGCTGCTCCAGCACGGACGGGAAAAGATCGCCGCTGGCGGCATTCAAAATCTTGGAAAGCGTGCGGGCTTCGGTCTCGATGCGCTGCAACTCCGCCTTGGCGTCCTGTAGCGGCGGGCGGGCGGCGCTTTCGGAGCCGCGCGCCTCGGCGACGGCCTGCTCGGCGGCGATGGCGCCGGCCTCGCTCTCTTCCAGGCGGGCGAGCGCGTCCTCGACCAGCAGTCGCTTCTCGGCCGGATCGGGCAGGCCGGAAATGCGGGCGACGATGTCGGAAAGCTCGCGGTCGACCTCGGCGAGCTGGCGGGCAAAGCGGTCGCGACGCTCGGCGGTCTCGCGCAACGTTCGTTCGATCTGATGCCGCGAGGCGGCGGCCTCGGCCCGTTCGGCGGTCAGCGCGGCAAGCTTTGCTTCGCTCTGCGAGAGCGTCGCCCCGGCCTGTTCGAAGGCGGCGCGCGTCGTGGCCTCGCGCTCGGCGGCACCGGCATTCTCGGAGTTGAGCGAAGCTTCCTCGGCGCGAAGGCGCTCCAGGATATCCGCATTGTCGCGCACCATGCGCTCCTCGCGGGCCATGTCGCCGTCGAGCTGCTGCAGCCGGCGCTCAAGCTCGACCTGGCGGGAGCGGATGCGGCCGGCCTCTTCCTCGATCTGTGTCTTGGCGATCGACAGGCGCTGGAAGGCGGCGGCGGCGGCAGCTTCGGCGTCGCGCAGGTC
>NZ_RZOJ01000682.1:0-1662 GCF_003998845.1 Mesorhizobium sp. M4A.F.Ca.ET.022.05.2.1
ATCTTGGAGTAGTCGAGCAAATCCTCGATCAGCGCCAGCAGCGCGCTGGCCGAAGTCGAGACGGCTCCGACATAGGTGCGCTGCTCGGGCGACAGATCGGTGTCGACCAGCAGCTTGGCCATCCCCATGATGCCGTTCATCGGCGTGCGGATTTCGTGGCTGACGGTGGCGAGGAAGCGCGACTTGGCCTGGCTGGCATATTCGGCGCGCTCGCGGGCGGTGATCAGCGAGGATTCGGCGCGCTTACGGGCGGTGATGTCGCGCGCGATAGCCCGGTGCGAGACGGCGCCATTGTCCTTGTCGCGCACCGACAGCTCGATCCAGGAAAACCAGCGCGGGCCGTTCGGCGTGCGGACGGCGACGTCGGTGGAGCTCAGGCATTCATGATCAGAGAAGGCGGCGTCGGGAACGATTCCGACGTCGATGCCGAGCTCCGACAGCGTCTTGCCGGCAAGATCGCGCTGGTCGACCTCGACGAGGTCGGCGAAAACCTTGTTGGCATAGACGATATGGCCGTCGCGATCGCGATGGACGACGAGATCGCCGAGCGCGTCAATCAGCCCGCGAAACCGCTCCTCGCTTTCCTGCATCTCCCACATGCGGTCGGCGAGGGTCTCGATCTCGGCGCGGCTGCGGGCGGCGGTCTCGTCGAGCAAGTCCGAGGCCAGGCGTTCGTTGCGTTTGTTGCGCAGATGCATGCCCAGGCCGGCGAGGCCGGTCACCAGCAGACCGAGAGTGACGAAGATCGGCGCGCCGGTGAGATGAGCCAGACCCGCCAGCACGGCGATGGCGACGACGGTGAGGAAAGGCAGGCCTTCGGGATTGGCAGGCGGCAGTACGGGCGCCAGCGGCGGCGCGGTGACAAGCTGACGCTTCGGCGTAGCAGGGTTCGGCCCGTCCACGCCATCGGCACTCTCCGCCGCCTTGATGCCGGATTCCGCGATCATGCGGAAAGCCATGCCACAGAGACATTATGGAAGATTGCGGCGGATCGCTCGAATTTTAACGGTCGCGCGGTTTTTGCCCGTCAGCGCTCACATATCGACAACGACGCGACCCCTGATCCTGCCATCGACGATATCACGCGCGGCGTCGATTATATCGTCAAAACCGATGTCCTGGACAGCGTCGCGAGCTTGCCATGGTCGAGGTCGGCGCCGATGCGGCGCCACGCCTCCAGGCGGACCGCCTTCGGCGCCATCACCGAATCGATGCCGAGCAGTGAGACGCCGCGCAGAATGAAGGGAGCAACGCTCGCCGGCAGGTCCATGCCGCCGGCAAGCCCGCAGGCGGCAACCGCGCCGCCGTAGGCGGTCATCGACAGAACATTGGCCAGTGTGTGGCTGCCGACCGCATCGACGCCGCCGGCCCAGCGCTCCTTGGCGAGCGGCTTTGCCGGCTGGGTGAGTTCATCGCGCGAGATCACCTCGGCGGCGCCGAGGTCGATCAGATAGGGGCTTTCGGCATTGCGGCCAGTCGAGGCGATGACATGGTAGCCGAGGCTGGAGAGGATCGAGACCGCGACTGAGCCGACGCCGCCGGCCGCGCCCGTCACCACCACCGGGCCGCGATCCGGGACGATGCCGTGCCGCTCGAGCGCCATGACGCTGAGCATGGCCGTGTAGCCGGCAGTGCCGACCGCCATCGCATCATGCGGGCTCA
>NZ_RZOJ01000683.1:0-1650 GCF_003998845.1 Mesorhizobium sp. M4A.F.Ca.ET.022.05.2.1
CTTCTGCGCCCTGGTCGTGCCGGAGCTGCAGCGGCGCGGCCTGTTCCGTACGGAATACGAAGGCCGCACCTTGCGCGAGCACCTCGGCCTGAAAGGGCCGGCATCAGCTGCTTAGCCGGCGTCCATCAGGCGAGCCGTCCCGGATACCCTGATCGAGCTGCCTGGCTGAGACGGAATGTCGGCATGCAGCCTTGAGCGCATGCCCATGTCCTCGCCCTGCACGATGTCGATCGCGCCGCCATGCGGCCAGCCGAGGTTGCGCAGATAGCCGGCGAAGGCGGCGGACGAAGCTCCTGTCGCGGGATCCTCGTAGACGCCGCCCGACGCGAACGGGTTGCGCGTGTGGAAGAGTCTGGGTGTCTCGGCAAAGGCGAGCAGGATCGTCACCAGCCCTTCGCGCCGCATCAGCGCCTGCCCGCGCTTCAGGTTATAGGCCATTGCAGCCAGCGCCTCGCGTGACTTCAGCGCCAGCACCAGATGATCGGCGCCGCCATGGATCAAAGCCGGCGGAATGGCCAGATCGAGATCCTCTGTCCTGTAGCCGAACAGCGCCAGCGTTTCGGTGACAAGCTCTGGCGGGGCCGATCTGCTGCGCGTCGGGGGAGACTGCAACGCCGCGACGATGTTGGCGCCGTCACGAAACCCCTCGACGGTGATTTTCGCCTGATTGAGGGTCAGCGCAAAAATCCCGTCGCCGAACTGCCGCACCAGCGCAGCACCAAGCGCAATCGTGGCATGGCCGCAGAACGGCACTTCGCTTTCCGGAGAGAAATAGCGGACCCGCCAGCCATCGCCTTCCGGCGCCGCAAAGGCTGTTCCGAAAAGCCGACCTCGGCCGCGACGCGCTGCATTTCGATGGCATTTGGTAAAGCATCGCCGATCACCACACCGGCCGGGTTGCCGCCGGTGTCGCCATCCGAAAACGCCGCAATTCTCAATACGTCCATCAGGGGTCCGCCTCGTGCCTGTGAGGCGCGCAGAAAACACTTTCCGGAACGATTTGGGAAATGAAGAAAGCGACGAGCAGCTGTGAGCGGAGGTCATATCCCAGCAGCGTCGCCGCCGGCGCCTGGCGACTGACCTCAGTCGGCCATCGCCTTCTCGGACGTGCTTGAGGCAGTCGCCTCAGTGGCATGCGAGACCAGCGCCGTCATGATCTCAGCGGCGGCAAGTGCCGCGATCACCGGCGGCCGCTTGTCCTTCACCGCATTGCCGCCGATCGGCGAGACCAGGCGGTTGAATTCCGCCTCGCTGCCATCGGTCGACTTCAGGAACCAGCTCTTGAACGTCGCCTTCTTGGTCCTGGAGCCGATCATGCCGACATAGGCGGCGTCGCCGCGCTTCAGCGCCTCGGCGACGATCAGGAAATCGAGCGCATGGTCGTGGGTGAGGATCGCAAAGGCGGCTCCGGCATGTGCCTCGCGCACGATGGCCTCAGGCATCGGCGTCAGCCTCGTCTCGACCGTTTCCGGCATCCCTTCGAGCGCTTCGGCGCGCGTCTCGACGACGACGGCATGGATGGGCAGCAGCGCCAACGCCGACGCCAGCGCCTGGCCGACATGACCGCCGCCGAAGACATAGACATATGGTAGGTGCGCCTCCTCGACCTCGGCTTTGGCGATCAGCTCTTGTTCGAGTGCCCCATCGACC
>NZ_RZOJ01000684.1:0-1641 GCF_003998845.1 Mesorhizobium sp. M4A.F.Ca.ET.022.05.2.1
GAGTCGGACGAGCCGTGCTGGGCGTGGAAATGCGTGTGATTGGTGTCGAGGAGCGCTTCGTTGAAGCGGCTGTCCAGCCAGCCGCGCCATTTGCGGTGCAGCGTTGCCGAAACGAGGCTGCGTATGCCGGTGAAGCCCGCATCCTTGAGCACGACGATCAGGATGAGGATGCCGGCGTTGGTCAGCAGTGTCTGGAGAGGGGTGGTGTTTGCGGCGTCGTGGAAGAAGGCGATCGAATTGACCAGCTCACCCGACGCTTCGGCGAACCAGACGCCGGACTTGCTGGACAGCGCCGTAAGCAGCGCGATGACAAGGGTGAGGGTCCAGGCTTCCTTCCAGCGATCCGAGAACCAGTAGGCTCGCATCAGTCCCCAGAAGGTTCGCATCGATGACACTGGGGTCAGGGGCGGCTGCCTTCTGGCGTCGCTAGGACTTTTCTCCGATATTGAACGTCTCGGTCTGCCGACCCGAATCACGATCCCGCCCAAACCTTTTCTAGTTTTGTTACGGATAGTAACACCAATTGATCATTTTCCATTAATTTTCTCCCGGGGAATGTGAACCCGCGCACAAGCCGTTGCCCATGCGCAACAGATCGGACGGCGATGCGGTCGCCTCCACTGCGTGGAATGCCTTTTTATTTCAATTGATTAGAGCAGTCGCGGAGGCGGCCGAACGACCTTCCCTAAGGGAAGCTTAAAACACAGTTTTGTGAACCGCTTCGCCCTCCGATTCAGCCGAATTTCCTGATGCGAACGAACCGGGGAGACCGAAAAGCTGCCTCCGCGTGTCTTTCAGGATTGGCTTTCGTGATGTCCAAGGGCGGCCGGGGCATTGAGAAGGCGACGGCCGGGGGTGCCCGGCATCGTCTCGATACATCCGTCGGCCAATGCTTTTCAGGCGCGCACCAATTTGTGTTTGATGGGCCGGCCGTTCGGTCTCGAATGTGCATCGGCCGAAGCGGAGGGAATTTCATGCTTGTACGGACACTGTCCGCGATGGTCGCGACACTCGTCTGGCTGCCTCAGGCATATGCCGGCAGCCAGACCATTCCAAAGAATGGTGAAGGGCAGGTGGAGTTCAACACGCCGTCAGGCAATATCGGCTGTATCTACACGCCGAAGGGTGGCACAAGCATCTACCAGCCGCAGGATGGCGGTCCGGAACTGAGCTGCTCGCGCATCGAGCCGAGCTACATCACCGTCATTCTGGGGCCGAATGGGCCGGCAACGCAGATCAAGAATCCCGGCGAGCAAGGCTGCTGCGGCGATGTCGCGAAGCTTGCCTATGGCAACAGCTGGAGCAAGGGGCCGTTTTCCTGCCAGTCGTCGAAGAAAGGGCTGACCTGCGCGGCAGGCAACGGCCACGGCTTCTTCGTCAGCAAGGCCAAGGTGACGGTGAAGTAGGGGAGCGGGCAAGTTCCATCGTTTCATGAAACGCTGAACCGCCCTATCTCTTTGGTTCGCGCAATTCCGGACGGACGGCTACGGCGAAGTCGCCGAGCCTAACCATTTCACTTTGCCTGGAATTGCTTCAGCCCGCCGCCATTTCCAGCTCGCCTCGCGCCTTGGCCGCAGCGACCTGGCGGATGGCGTCGGCGAGCGTGTCGGCGTCCTGCGCGCCCATGACCGCGTCTTTGCC
>NZ_RZOJ01000685.1:0-1630 GCF_003998845.1 Mesorhizobium sp. M4A.F.Ca.ET.022.05.2.1
GTGTAGGCGAGACGATTCTCGACGCCGGAGACCTGCTCTTCGATCCGGGCCGCGGCTGCCGCTGCATTGGACGCCAGTCGCTCGTCGGCACCGGCCAGCGCCTGCTCGATCTCGCGGGCATGGACGGCCAATTCCTGGCCGGTCTGGCGCGCGCGGTCGGCGACCCGCTGCTCGGTGCTGGCGAAAGCCCCGACGATGGTCTCGGCGTGGCCGCCGATGGTGGTGGTGCTGTCGGCGATGCGGGCGACCAGACGCTGATCCGCATCGTCGAAGATGCGGGCGATCTCCGATGCACGCGATGACAAGGCTTCCGAACCTTCGGCGATGCGCGAGATCAGATGCTGGTCGGCGGCATCGAAGATGCGGCCGAGATCCGAGGCGCGTGCGGCAAGCGCTTCGGCCGACTCGCCGATGCGCATGCTCAGCCGTTCGTCGGCGCCCTCGAAATTGCGCAGGATGTCGCCGGCGCGGGCTGCCAGCGACTGCGCCGTTTCAACCGCACGTGCAACCAGCTTCTGGTCCGCCGCGTCGAAGGTGCCGGCGATCTCACTGGCGCGTGCGGCCAGCTGATCGGCGGTCTCCTGGGCACGGGCGAGCATCGAACTCGATATGTCGTCGTGGCGGGCAAGCAGCGCGCTGGTGGTGTCCTCTGCACGCGCATGCAGGCGGCGATCGGCGTCCTCGAAGGCGCGCGCGATGTCATCGGCCCTGGCGAGCAGGGCCGACGAGGTCTGTTCTGCGCGTTCGGCGATCTTGCGGTCGGCATCGCTGAAGGCCTGCCCCGCCTGTTCGTGCAGGACGCTGGTGACCTCCATGACCTTCTCGCGCAGGGCGCCGGCGACGAAGACCGCGCTCTTCTCCAGCACGTTGCGAACATTGTCGACGCCGGTCGACAGCGCACGTTCCATGGTTCCGGCGCGTTCCTCGATGATGCCGGTCTGCCGGTTGAAGGCCTGTTCGATCTTCTCGACATCGGCGGCGATCGATGCCGAGATGTCGCCGCTCCTGGCTGCGATCTGGTCGATATGGCCGGACAGCGAACGGTCGACGTCCTTGCGCGTGTCGACGAGCTTCGCCAGATCGTCTTCCAGCGCACGGGACAGCATGTCTCGGCCTTCGGCCAGCTTGCCAACATGACCGGCGATGATGTCGTCGATCTCGCTGCGGCCCGCGGCGAGCTTCTGCAGGTCCGCCTCCAGGGCGCGTTTGAGGATATCGCGACCCTCGGCAAGCTTCTCGACCTGGCCAGCGACCAGCCCGTCGATGCTGGAGCGGCTCTCGGCCAGCTTGGCGAGATCGTCCTCGAGCGCCTTGGAAAGCGCCGATCGATCCTGGGCAAGCCTGTCGCTGTGGCCCTGGAGAAGGCCGTTGACGTTCTCCAGATCGGCTTCCAGCACGCGTGCGAATTCCGCGCGGTTGTCGGTGAGTTTCTGCGACTGGTCGGCAATCGCGCTGCGGATCGTGTTGAGATCGGCTTCCAGGGCGCGCTTGAGGATATCGCGGCCCTCGGCAAGCTTCTCGACTTGGCCGGCGACCAGCCCGTCAATGCTGGAGCGGCTCTCGGCCAGCTTGGCGAGGTCGTCCTCAAGCGCCTTGGCCAGCGTCGAACGGTCCTGGACCAGCCGGTTCT
>NZ_RZOJ01000686.1:0-1622 GCF_003998845.1 Mesorhizobium sp. M4A.F.Ca.ET.022.05.2.1
CGCGGGAAGCCTGGCTGCAGGTGGAGGCCAGCAACGCGCCGGCGCTGTCGCTGTACCGATCGATGGGTTTCGAGGAAGTCTACCGCTACCACTATCGCCGGCCGCCCGGCGCATGAGCGAGCTCAAGTCAGCCGGCAAGCGCCTGCTTTTGGTCGCGGCCTGCGCGCTGGTCGACGCCGACGGGCGCGTGCTGCTGGCGCAGCGCCCCGAGGGAAAGCAGCTCGCTGGCTTGTGGGAATTCCCAGGCGGCAAGGTCGAGCCAGGCGAAACACCGGAAGAGTGCCTGATCCGGGAACTACATGAGGAGCTCGGCATCGAGACCGAGATCCCTTGCCTCGCACCGCTGACCTTCGCCAGCCATAGCTATGATCACTTTCACCTGTTGATGCCGCTTTTCGTCTGCCGCCGCTTCCGCGGGATTGCGCAGCCGAGGGAGGGGCAGGCGCTGAAATGGGTGCGGCCACGCCAGATGCGCGACTATCCGATGCCGCCGGCCGACGCGCCGCTGATCCAGTTCCTCATCGATCTCCTGTAGTCGGGGAATTCGGCGCTGGTTTAGCCAGCGTTAATGGATGATTTATCTCGATATGAAAAATTGCGGCGAGGCTGGTCTCGGCCTACACGCGTGGGGAGCGATTGCATGAGCCTGGACAAAGACTGGGAGTCGATCCGGCCGGACCGCGGCTTTCGCGCCGCCGATGCGGGCATGGGCGTGTTGCGCATCACGCTGCTGTTCGGTTCCGCCGCGGTGGCGCTGGCCCTGATCGCCGCGCCTTTCCTCGACAGCCACACGCGCCCGGCCCGCGATGGCATTGCCGGCGTCGACACGATGAGCACCGGTTCGATCGGCCATCGCGACACCTATACGCTGCGCCGCAGCGTGTTGCAGCCCCTGCCCAGCTCGATCTGCCTGATCCGCAGCGATGGCACGCGCAGTGGCGACTGCTGACATGGTTAACAATTTTTCCAGAACCGACCTATTTCACTGCCTGTTAAGCTTTTGCCGTTAACCTTTCTTAACGGGTCAACGCTAAGGTTCCTGGCAAGAGGGATCGATGATCATGAAAAAGCTGCTGCAACGGTTCATTCAAGACGAGACGGGCGCGACAGCCATTGAATATGGCGTGATCGTCACCGTCCTGTCGCTCGCCATCGTCGCCGGCGTCGGCCAGGTCGGCAATGCGATCGTGTGGTTGTTCAGCGATAACAACAGCAAGTTGGCCAACGCCTTCGCGCAGCACTGATCCCCAAGGGGTCGCTGCTCAGCGGTCTTGCGGACCTTCCAGGATGGTCTTCAGCGAGACCTTGGCCGTGCCGGGCTTTAGCGGCTTTTGCTGCGAAGCATCGGGCGCCCAGCCGGACATCCATACGAGCGAGAAGCTTGCCCTGATACGGCCGTCGGGATCGGAAAACCGTTCCGCGTAGATTTCGGCGGCGCGCGCGAAGAATTTCCGCGTGCCGGGCCGCCGGCTGCGATCGACGAGGGGGCTGGTCTCGCCCATGGCTCTCAGATCGGCGAGCAGGTCGAACATGGTGTCGTAACGCACCGTAACCGTCTCGACATCGGCGACCGGCAGCGCCAGGCCGGCGGGTTGAAGCAGCGCGCCGGCGCCGCGGCCATC
>NZ_RZOJ01000687.1:0-1596 GCF_003998845.1 Mesorhizobium sp. M4A.F.Ca.ET.022.05.2.1
TCTTCCGGCTGCATGGACCGTGCAACGCTGATCGTGGTGATGGGGGTTTGGTTGACGCGCACTTCGACGCGCGGAATTCGGCCGTCCTTGTCGGCAAGCTGCATGATCCGGAGATCGATGACAACGCCGCGGCTGCCCAGGTCGCGATTGGGCAATAGTATGCGCTGCACCTTGTCCCTGCCCCAACGGCCCCAGGCCTCCGGCGAACACCATCCCCGATCGAGAAGCGGTTCGAGCTCACCGCCGGCGGCGGCGCTGAGCCATCGATTGGAAAGCAACAGAGGCTGCGAACAGTCCGACTTAGGCAAGCGATACAGGCGGCGAAGCGGGTCGTCACTGACCAGCCGCGCGCCGACCGCGCTCAGCCGGCTGTCCCATGCCGCGAGCTCGGTAGCGTCGTAGCCGCGGCGATCCACCAGCACCGCGTCGAAATTGTAGCCGGCTGACAGTTCGGCCAGGGCGCAGGGCGAGTCTGCGGTCTTCAGCAGGAGTTGCAGGTGTGACAGATTTTCGCTTCCCCGCGAGCCGCCGTAACTCCAGTGCCTGGAACTGCCCGGAGCGCTGAAGACAAAGGGCAATAAATGGTTGTAGGGCTCGAAGCCGCGGATCGTGGGCGCTTCGGGCCAGGCCGCCATCGGCAGCTGGAGAATCCGCCGCAGCCCTTCAGAATCCGCCACCGCCAAAGTCGCGCGGATGCTTGTCATCTCCGTGGCAAAAGCCGGCTGGCGCTGCAAGGCGTGCTGCTGACCGGCAAACAGCGCAAAGCTGCCAATGCTGTTCACAAGCACCAGGACAACGAGAGCTACCGCGGCTGTCACGCCGCCGATCGAACGGCCGAACCTGGATCGCAGCCGGAGCACCACCCGCTGCCATAACCTGAAGAACACCAGCAGCGCCGCGAATGCAAAGAACGGCGCGATGCGATTCTGTGCGCGGATCTCCGGCCTCATCAACAGATTGAAGATCAATCCCAGACCGAAGGGCGCACAATAGATCATGCAGAAGACGAGATATGCGTTCAATGTCGGCGTCAGGCCTCCGTAGGCCGGCCGGACACCAGGACCGCGCCTTCGCAACAGCAATGAACCAAACAGGGCGGCCAGCAATGCGAAAGCGGACAGGACGGGGCCAGGCCAGGCGTCCGTCCCCTCGGTCTTGCCGCGGATGGCCATGTAATCACGCAGTGCATTCCGCGCGACGCCGAATGGCTCCAGCCCGATGATCACGTCGGAGATACGAAAACCATAGAGCGGCTGGTCGGCTGCTGTTCTTGCTGGGAAGCCAGCGTCGCCTGGCGTGACCGCGACGAAGAACGCCAGGATTGGCACCAGCACGGCCAGCGTCACGCCAGCCGGCAGTGCCATGGCCGGCAGATAGCGCCAGTCCCGCTCCTGCGTGGCCAGGGCCAGCCCGACAAACCCCCAGGTAAGCAGGGAAAAGAAGCTGTAGTAGATTCCGGACGTGGCGATAACCATGCAGCATGCGAGCGTGACCGGATCCTTGACCATGCCGGTCGGCGACCGATTGCGAACGGCCATGACAATGCGAGGCAGGATCAGGAACGCAAGCGGCGCCGCATAATAGGCGGCGAGATAG
>NZ_RZOJ01000688.1:0-1595 GCF_003998845.1 Mesorhizobium sp. M4A.F.Ca.ET.022.05.2.1
TGGTCAAGGCGCGCATCGCCGACATGGCAATGTTCCAGGATTTCCTGCAGCGGCAGGATGACCCGCTGCAGGAAATCATGGAACATTGCCATGTCGGCGATGCGCGCCTTGACCAGGTAGTCGAAGCCGCCAACCACCATGTGGCATTCGATGATCTCGGGCGCCCGCAACACAGCCTCGGCGAAGCGGTCGAAGACATGCGGCGCTGTATGGTCGAGCCGAACCTCGATGAAGACAAGTTGCGCCTTGCCGATCTTGGCCGGGTCGAGGACGGCCCGCACCGCCCGGATGAAGCCTTCGCTGAACAGCCGCCTGATGCGCTGCGAGGCGCCCGTCGGCGACAGCCCGACCCGGCGGGCGAGGTCGAGCGTGGTGCGGCGGCCATCCTCCTGCAACAAACGCAGCAACGAGCGGTCGATACGGTCGAGATCGTCCATTTCAGTACTCACACTTTTTGGCCAAGTATTGCGTGATAGTCACGCGGAAATGGTCAAAACAGCATATTTCATCACGCTGTCAGGTGGCAATATCGTTCGTGGGCAACTCAACCAGACCAGGGCAAGACCCATGACATCAGCCATTTCGAACTACCGCAACGCCCACGCCAAGGGTGACACGCCGGTGCTCATATTGAGCGAGGCCGAGGTGAAAGCCTGCATCGACCTCCGCCGGCTTCTCGACGTACTGGCGGACGGCTTCCAGGCGCTGTCTGGCGGCAAGGTCGTCAATCCGGCGCGGCCCCAGCTCGACATTCCGCAGGCCGGCTATTCGCTGGCGATGCCGGCCTGGATGGCGGGCATGCATCTGACGGTGAAGATCGTCAACGTATTCGAGGGCAATATCGCCAGAGGCATTCCAAGCCATCTCGCCACCATCCATCTGTTCGACCCGCAGACGGGATTGCCGGTCTGCGTCATGGATGGCACCTACATCACCGCCGTGCGCACTTCCGGCTCGGCCGTGCTCTCGGTGCGCGAACTGGCCCGGCGCGATGTCAAGGTCGCGACTGTGGTGGGCGCCGGCGTCCAGGCCGGCCAGCACCTGCGCCTTCTGCCACTGGTCCGCGACTTCGCCGAGATCCGCATTGTCTCGAAGGAGTTCGCGGATGCGCAGGCGCTTGCGGCGCTACATCCGGGTGTTGTTGCCGTCAGCGATATCGAGGCCGCGGTGCGCTCGTCGGATGTTGTCTGCCTGGCAACGCATTCCTTTGAGCCGGTGATTTCGGCCCAATGGGTGCGGCCCGGCACGCATGTCTCGTCGGTCGGCGTCGCGCCACCCGGTGGCGAATTGCCGGTCGAGCTTGTCGGCAAGGCCAGCCTTTTCGTCGAGACAAGCGATGCATTTGCCCCGACGCCGGTCGGTTCCTGTGAACTGGCTGGCATCGATCCGGAAACCGGAGCCGAACTTGGCGATATACTGCTCGGGGCGCGGCCGGGCCGGGTTAGCGCCGACCAGATCACCGTCTACAAGGCAATGGGCGTTGCCATGGAGGACATGGTGGCGGCCGACCTGGCTTACCGCGAGGCGGTCCGCCGGGGAATCGGGGCTGTCGCATCGCTGTAAAGGGTGGCCGCCGCGACGCGCCACACGTGTGC
>NZ_RZOJ01000689.1:0-1593 GCF_003998845.1 Mesorhizobium sp. M4A.F.Ca.ET.022.05.2.1
ATTCACATGCGAGCAAACCGGCGGCGAAGGCGCCGTCATCGCTCGACGACGAAATGACGAAGCTACTCGGCGAACTTGCCAGCCAGAAGCGGTAGCAAAAGTCAAATCCGGCAACACGGATTGGGCATCGAGGAGGCACGGCCGCGCCCGCACAAAATGGCCGGTCGCCCGGCCATTAACGATTCCGGGACGATCGTTCGCGGGTCAGTCGTCGCGATAGACCTTCTCGCGGCGCTCGTGGCGCTCCTGCGCCTCGATCGACAGGGTCGCGATCGGACGCGCATCGAGCCGCTTCAGGGCAATCGGCTCGCCAGTCTCCTCGCAATAGCCGTAAGTGCCTTCATCGATGCGCTGGAGCGCGGAATCGATTTTCGAGATGAGCTTGCGCTGACGATCGCGGGCGCGGAGTTCAATGGCTCGGTCGGTTTCCGAGGAGGCGCGGTCGGCGAGGTCGGGATGGTTGGCGTTTTCCTGCTGCAGGATTTCGAGGGTTTCGCGCGCTTCGCGCAAAATGTCGTTCTTCCAGGCGACGAGCTTCATGCGAAAGTAGGATTTCTGCCGTTCGTTCATGAACGGCTCGTCTTCGGAGGGTACGTAATCGGCGGTAACGATGTCGTTCATTCGACTCACCCAACAACCCCAAATTTGGCGCCTATATATTCGCGCAGAGAAGCCTGCACAAGCGCAATCGGCGACCGTTTCACGCAAATGTAATATCGGGCTCACAGCTGACCATGATATCTTTATGCTTGCGGGCGGAACTCGAATTCATCCATGATTCGTTGTGGTTGAAGGCTATTGGCCATTGTGCGCCATGCCTTTCTCGTGGCTAATCCCATTGTGCCAACAAGGCATTTTGGGGGAGCGGTGAGCAAACTCTACCTGTTGAGACATGCCAAGGCCGGATGGGCGCTGCCCGGCGTACGCGACTTCGACCGTCCGCTCGATGCCTCCGGCATCGCCGATGCCGAGGCGATCGGGGCAGCCATGCGCAGCCGCAACTACGTGCCCGACCTGACCCTTTGCTCCAACGCAAAACGGGCTCGCCAGACCCTGGAGGGACTGGCCGGCCAGACAGATACCGGGCGGGTGCTGTTCTTCGACACGCTCTACAGCGAGGACGCCGCCGGCTATCTCGCCATCATCCGCGACAATGGCGGGGCGGGCTCGCTTCTGGTCATCGGCCACAATCCGATGACGGAGGATCTCGCCATGGCGGTTTCGGGCGACGGCGAGGAAGCCGCGCGTGGCATGCTGAACCACGGTTTCCCCACCTCGGGCCTCGCCGTCGTGCGCTTTCCAGGCGATCTTGCCCATGCCGAGCAAGGCAGCGGCTATCTCGAGGCCTTTCTGACACCGGCCGATCTCTGAGACGCAAATTGGCGGCGCCATTCCAAACCGCCGCCTGAGTGCCTATATCGGGAACCGACCGGCCCTCAGAGAGCATGTTTTGGCATCATCGCTGACCACTTTCACCGACGAGGCGAAGATCGCTCTCGACACGCTCTCAGGGCGCGCCGCCGAGCTCTTTTCGCCGTCGCTGAGGCTGGGGGTCACCGGCCTTTCCCGCGCCGGCAAGACGGTGTTCATCTC
>NZ_RZOJ01000068.1:0-21378 GCF_003998845.1 Mesorhizobium sp. M4A.F.Ca.ET.022.05.2.1
AACACCGGCTGCGCCAGACACAAGATTGCGGCCTTGCCCTGGCTTGTCGCCCTGGGGACCCTGCCGATGCCGGCACTCGCCGGCAACGCGCCGGCATTCGAGCTCAAACTCGACATCGACCGTAACGGCAAGATGGACAGGGTTGTGGTGATGCAGGAGCCCGGCGCGCCGGCCGATCTCATCATCTATCTGGCAGCCGGCGAGGACCACCTTGATCCTCCCCCGCGGCCTGATTTCGTCAGGAAGGGACTGACCGAAGACCGTATCATCGATCTCGAAAGCAAGGGCAAGGGATCGGTGGCGATCACGTCCTGCTTCGGCTGCGGCGCCAGCAAATCGACGGAAGAAACGCTGACGATCGTCTACCGCCGAGGCAGGTTCCTGGTCGGCGGCTACAGCCGCAACTGGGACTGGAACAAGCAGACGGTGGATGGCGTCGAGACGACGCTCGGCAGTTGCGACATCAATTTCCTCACCGGCAAGGGTGTCGCCTCGCAGGATCTGGACGACGGCAAGCCGATCGAGGGGAAGTTCACGCCGGTCAATCTCTCTGACTGGTCGTACGAGCGCCGTCCGAAGCCTTGCGAATTCAGCGACTGAGCAGGCCCTTGGCCGCGTCCTCGTCGGTGATCAGCACCGAGACCCTGGTGTTGGCAAGCGCGGCGCGCATGACGGCCACCTTGTCCTGCCCACCCGAAACCAGGATGATCGACGGAATATCGGAGAGATCCTGCAGCGGAAAGGCGCAGACGCGACGGTTGACCTCATGGTCGATGGGGCGGCCCTCGACGTCGATGAAGTAGCAGAGGATGTCGCCGACAGCGCCGGCCGCCTGCAATTCCTCGAGCTCGCTAGGCTTGATGAAGCCGTAATTGGCGATCGGGCTGTTGCCGGAGAAGGCGCCGACGCTGAGCACGGCGATGTTGGCGCGCCGGGCACGGAAGACGACGTCCTGGACGCTGCGCTGGCTCATGAAGGCATCGCGCTGTTCCGGCCTGTCAGCATAGACCGGCACGGGCAGCAGATAGCATTCGGCGCCGATCTTCTCGGCGAACTCCCAGGCGCTCTCGGTCGGGTTGAGCGGCTGCGCGTGAGTGAGGCCGCCAAGCATCGAGACCACCGTGGTCCTGGCAATCGGCCGCCGGGGCAGTTCGTTGATGGCGAATTTCAGCGTGCGGCCCCAGCCGAGCGCGATGACATCACCGGGATTGACGTTGTCGGCCAGATAGGTTGCCGCGGCATGGCCGATCATCAGCGGCGCGTTGCTTCTGTCCGCGGCCGACGGCACGACAACGGCCTGGCTCAGGCCAAAGCGCTGCTTCAGGCTCTCCTCGAGCTGCACGCATTCGACGACGCTGTCGCGGATGCGGAACTGGACCACGCCCTCCTCGCGGGCGGCGGAGAGGATACGATGCACCTTGATGCGGCCGATGCCGAGGATCTCCGAGATGCGCTCCTGCGTCAGACCCTCGACATAATAGTGCCAGGCAGCGCGCGCCTTGAGCTCGGCGTCCGGGAAGCGCGAGGCCTTCTCGTTCTCGATCACCGCCATCCTCATGCCCTCCTGCCGCTGTCGCCAGCCAGCGTCGTTCGTCCGGTCGTCTTGGTCCACTCCACGACCTGACGGCACCGGCTTCGGACCAGAAAACTGATTCCGGTCGCGCATGATGCCCTTGCCCTCCTAGGGCAATCCGTTGGGTGGCGCAAACCGCCGCTGAGCGGCGCGACGGCCCTTGACAATTTTCTGATGAACAGATTAGCTGAACAAAATTGCATATCAAAGATAAATTGTTCACAAGGGAGGATGCCTGGTGAACAAGAACGGACGGCGACGCATCGCCTGTCCGCCGACGGAGGAGACGAAGTGGCTGTGAGCAACGATGCAAGCGAGCTGAAGGGCGTGACGAGCGCGCAAGGCTCGACCGGCGCAAAGCTTTCGGCGCTGTTTGCCGGAACCATGGGACCGCTGATCGGGCTGGCGCTGCTGTGCCTGGCGCTGACGATGACAACCGACACCTTCCTGACGGTGCGAAACATCCTCAACGTGCTCGACCAGATCACCGTGCTCGGCATCATGGCGATCGGCATGACGCTGGTCATCCTGATCGGCGGCATCGATCTTTCGGTCGGCTCGGTGCTGGCGCTGGCCTCGATGGTGATGGGCTTCGTCGCCCACCCCGACTATCTCAATCTCGGGATGCCGGCCGGCGTTGCCGCGGCGCTCGTCGTCGCCGGCCTTTGCGGCCTCGTTTCGGGTCTGCTTGTGACGGTGACCAGGCTGCCGCCTTTCATCGCGACGCTGGCCATGATGTCGGTGGCGCGCGGCCTCGCCAACATGATCACCGACGGCTCGCAGATCGTCGGCTTTCCCGACTGGTTCACCAACCTGTCGATCATCCGTCATTTCGGCTTCCTGTCGGTCACTGTCGGGCTGATGGTCGTGCTGGCGATCGTCTTCGCCATCTTCCTCAACTACCGCGCCACCGGTCGCAGCCTCTACGCGGTCGGCGGCAGCGCCGAAGTCGCGCGCCTGTCCGGCATTCCGGTGAGGTCACTGACCAACTGGGTCTATGCGATCTGCGGCGTGCTCGCCGGACTTGCCGGCATCGTGCTCGCCGCAAGGCTCGATTCCGTACAGCCAAGCTCTGGCCTCGGCTACGAGCTCGACACGATCGCTGCCGTGGTCATCGGCGGCGCCAGCCTTTCGGGCGGCGTCGGCTCGATCGGCGGCACGGCGGTCGGCGTGCTCATCATCGGCGTGCTGCGCAACGGGCTCAACTTGCTTGGCGTTTCGCCCTTCATCCAGCAGGTGGTGATCGGCGTGGTGATCGCGCTTGCCGTCGCCACCGACACCTGGCGGCGCAGAGCACAGTGAGGAGCCGGGCGCAATGAGAATTCGCCCGGGTCTCCGGGCGATAGACGGATCGGTCGATCCGAGACTGGGAATGTTCGGCCATGGGGCGCCGTGATGCGCGGGCGGAACAGATTGAATATCAACGGAGGAAAACCATGCTGACCAAACGATCACTCTTGCTTGCCGCCGCGGCCATCATCCCGCTGCTTGGCCTGTCCGACGCCGCTTCGGCCAAGGACGCCAAGAAGCTCGGACTGGCTGTCGCCAACCTGCAGGCCGACTTCTTCAACCAGATCAAGCAGTCGGTTGAGGCCTATGCCAAGGAGAAGGGCATCGAGGTTGTCACCGTCGACGCCAAGGGCGATTCGGCCACCCAGGTCAGCCAGGTGCAGGACCTGATCACGCAGAACATCGACGCGCTGATCTACATCCCGGCCGGCGCCACCGCCGCAACCGTGCCGACCAAGACGGCGAAGGCCGCCGGCCTCCCGGTCGTCAATGTCGACCGCAACGCCGACGGCGCGCCGGGCGACACTTTCATCGCCACCAACAGCGTCGCCTCGGCCCAGGGCGTGTGCGACTACATCGCCAAGCAGGCCGGCGGCAAGGGCGAGATGATCATCATCCATGGCCAGAAGGGCACGACGCCGGAAGTCGACCGCTCGAAGGGCTGCGGCGAGGCGCTCAAGGCCTATCCCGACATCAAGGTGGTTGGCGAGCTGTGGAGCGAAGGCTGGCACCAGGATGAGGGCTTCAAGCTGACGCAGGACCTGCTGCAGTCGCATCCCGAGGTGTCGATCGTGTTCGGCCAGGCCGACGCGCTGGCGCTGGGCGCCGCGCAGGCGGTCAAGGTCGCCAATCCCGGCCACAAGGTGTGGGTTGCCGGCTTTGACGGCGACGTGGCGGCGCTGAAGGCCTTGAAGGACGGCGTGTTCGACGTCACCGCCACCCAGCAGACGCAGGGCATGGGCCGCCTCGCCGTCGACGCGGCGATCAAGCTGGTGGCCGGCGACAAGATTCCCGCCGAACAGCTGCAGGAAGCGACGCTGACCACCAAGGACAATGTCGAGCAGTTCATCGCCAAGCATCCGTAAGGACTGACACCCTTCTAGAGAGCGCCATGATGTCCCCTGACCCTCGCCAAAGCGGAAGCCCGCACAATGGGCTCTTCGTCAGCGGTCTGTGCAAGAGCTACGGGCCGGTGCAGGTCCTGGCTGATGCGAGCTTCGAGGTGCGGCCGGGCGAGGTCGTGGCGCTGCTCGGCGAGAACGGCGCCGGCAAGTCGACCGTCTCCAACATCATCGCCGGTTCGACCAAGCCCGATGCCGGCACCATCATCTGGCGGGGGAAGCCCTACTCCCCCGCCAATCCGGCCGCGGCCATCGAGGCCGGCGTCGGCATGATCCATCAGGAATTGAAGCTGCTGCCGGACCTGTCGGTGGCGGAGAATGTCTATGTCGGGCGCCTGCCGATGCGTGGTGGCCGCATCGACCGCGCGACCATGAATGCAAAGGCCTCGGTGCAGTTGAAGCGCCTCGGCCTCGATGTCTCGCCAGAGCGCAAGGTGCGCACGCTGCGCGTCGCCGCCCAGCAGCAGGTCGAGATCGCCAAGGCGCTGACGCTGAACGCCGAGCTTCTGATCCTCGACGAGCCGACCGCCGCGCTCGGCGGCGAGGAGACGGAGCTGCTGTTCCAGCAGATCCGCAAGCTCAAGGCCGAAGGCATGTCCTTCATCTACATCAGCCATCGCCTCGACGAGATCGCGCAGATCGCCGACCGCGTGGTGGTGATGCGCGACGGCCGCATCGTCGCCCGGCACGAGCGCGCCGACATCCCGGTGCGCACCGTGGTCGAGCAGATGGTCGGGCGCAGCGTCGAGCGCATGTTCCCCAAGCTGTCGCCGCCGCGCGATGAGACGCTGCTCGAAGTCGAGAATCTGTCGTCGCCGGACAAGAGCTTCAACACCGTCAGCTTTTCGGTGAAATCAGGCGAGATCCTTGGCATTGCCGGGCTGATCGGCGCCGGACGCACCGAGCTGGTGCGGGCGATCGCCGGCGCCGACCCGATCTCTTCCGGTGCGGTGCGCGTCGCCGGCAAGCCGGTGCATCTCAACGGCCCGGCCGCCGCGATCAGGGCCGGCGTCGTGCTGGTGCCGGAAGACCGCAAGGCGCAAGGCGTGGTGCTGGAGCAGACGATCGGCGAGAACCTGGCATTCGGCAATTTCGACCATGTCGCGCCGAAGGGCTGGGTGTTTCCCAAGGCAGTGCAGAAATTCGCCGAGGCCGGCATCTCCCGGCTCGGCGTCAAGGGCAAGCCCAACCAGGCGGTCTCGAAACTTTCCGGAGGCAACCAGCAGAAGGTGATCATCGCCAAATGGGTGTCACGGCCCCCCAAGGTGTTCATTCTGGACGAGCCGACGCGCGGCATCGACGTTGGAGCCCGCGCCGCGATCTACGACGTCATCGCCGACCTCGCCCGCTCCGGCATGGCGGTGGTGGTGGTGAGCTCGGATCTCGAGGAGGTGCTGGGGCTCTCGCACCGCGTGCTGGTGTTGAGCCGCGGCCGCCAGCGCGGCATCCTCGAGCGCAGCGAAGCCAGCAATGTCGCGGTGATGGAGCTTGCGACAAGCTGATATCGACGTGAGGAACCCAGGGAATCGAAACTTTGCGCAGCAGGTGATAGCCTCCCAGGCACCGGACCGCGCGGGGCGCCAACAAGTGTTGGCGCCCTTTGATTTCGGGAGAGCCGGCAGGAGGGAACCAATGACCAAACTATTCGATCTCAGCGGCGACGTTGCGCTGGTCACGGGCGCCGGCAGCGGCATCGGCCAGGCGATCGCCATCGGACTCGCGGAAGCCGGCGCCGACATCGCCTGCTTCGGCCACAGTTCGAAGGGCGGGCTGGAAGAGACCGCGCAAAAGATATCGGAGCTCGGCCGCAAGGCGCTGGTGCTGAACGGCTCGGTGACCTCCGAAAGCGACCTGTCGGCGGCGATCGAGCGCCTGGAGAAAGAACTCGGCGCGCTGACTATCGCCGTCAACAATGCCGGCATCGCCGGCGCCGAACCCGCCGAGACGCTGTCGCTGGTGAAATGGCAGAAGATCTACGACGTCAATGTCAGCGGCGTGTTCCTGTCGTGCCAGGCCGAGGCGCGCGTCATGCTGCCGCGCCGCAGGGGGTCGATCATCAACATCGCCTCGATGTCGGGCTCGATCGTCAATCGCGGGCTGACGCAGGCGCACTACAATTCCTCGAAGGCGGCCGTGATCCACATGTCGAAAAGCCTCGCCATGGAGTGGGCCGACCGCGGCCTGCGCGTCAACGTCGTCAGCCCCGGCTACACGCTGACGCCGATGAACAAGCGGCCGGAGGTGGCCGAGCAGATAAAGATCTTCAAGCGCGACACGCCGATGGGTCGCATGGCGACGCCGGAAGAAATGGTCGGGCCGACCGTGTTCCTGGCGGCCAGCGCCTCGAGTTTCGTCACCGGCATCGACCTCATCGTCGATGGCGGCTTCGTCTGCTGGTAGGAGAGAAGATGCAGAAGCGCTTTGAAGGAAAGACGGCGGTCGTCACGGGCGCCAGCGGCGGCATCGGCGCTGCCATGGCAAGACGCTTCGCGGCGGAGGGCGCCGCGGTCGTGGTCAGCGCCATCGATCCGCGTGTCGACGAGGTCGCGGCAGGCCTCAAGGCGGCGGGCGCGAAGGTCGCGTCAATGCGCATGGATGTAACCAGGAAGGGCGAGGTCGCGGCGCTCTACGACCTCGCCGAAAAGGAATTCGGCCGCGTCGACATCTCGGTGCAGAACGCCGGCGTCATCACCATCGCCAGGATCGAAGCGATGACCGAGGCCGAGTGGGACAAGGTGCTGGCGGTGAACACCAAGGGCGTGTTCCTGTGCTGCCAGGAAGCGATCGGGCGCATGCGCAAGCATGGCGAGGGCGGCCGGCTGATCAACACCGCTTCGGGTCAGGCGCGGCAGGGTTTTATCTACACGCCGCACTATGCGGCCTCGAAATTCGGCGTCGTCGGCATCACCCAGAGCCTCGCCAAGGAAGTGGCCAAGGAGAAGATCACCGTCAACGCCATCTGCCCCGGCATGATCGACACCGACATGTGGGCCTATAACGACACCGCCTGGGGCAAGCTGCTCGGCGACTACAAGCCGGGCGAGTTGATGGCGGAGTGGGTGAAGAACATCCCGATGGGCCGTGCCGGCAGCGGCGAGGACGTCTCCGGGCTGGTCAGCTTCCTCGCCAGCGACGATGCGGCCTACATCACCGGTCAGACCATCAATGTCGATGGCGGCCTGATCATGTCCTGAGGCTGTCGGATTGCGCATCGCTCAGTGCGTTTGTGCGTTGCGCGACATGAACCTTGGTATATATAATTTCATCCTATGAAACGGCTTCGGCTCGCCGCATGACGCGCCAGGCCTGGATCATGGGACCCTGATGGCTCGCATGCTCAAGAGCGCCGCGCTGGCGGCGATCGAACCGCGGATGACTGCCCCGGCAGCCATCGACGGGCGGCCATGACGCGGCCTCGCTTCGCACGGCACCTTCATCCTGGCATCATTTCACCTTTCGCGCCGGCTTTAGTGCCGGATGGGCGCTTGCGCAGCGACCGGCTTTTCCAACACAATCATAAAAAGACCAGAAGAAGGGAACGACCGATAATCCTCACCAGAGCTTGACAGGAGAACAAGCATGTCACTTCGGAGCATGATTTCGACAGCATCAACGGGAGCCCTAACGCTTGCCCTGGCAAGCGCACTGACGCCGGCAGCGCAAGCGGCCGCGCCTGAATCCAGCGATCCGATCAAGATCGCCCTGTTCGACTGGACCAGCGTCAACCTCAACGCCAAGATTCTTGGCGGCATCTTCGAAAAGCTCGGTTACACGGTCGAATATCCGACCGCAGATTACCTCTCCAGCCTGACCACCGGCCTCACCAATGGCGACCTCGATGTCGGCCTCGAATTCTGGGACACGACCGCCGGCGAAGCCATGAAGGCTTCCGACGCCACCGGCCAGACCGAACGGCTGGGCAAGCTCGGCCCGAAGGCCAAGGAAGAATGGTGGTTTCCGGAATACATGAAGGAAAAGTGCCCGGGCCTGCCCAACTGGGAAGCGCTGAAGGACCCGAAATGCGCCGAGGCCTTCTCGACGGCCGAGACTGCGCCGAAGGGCCGCTACCTGGGCGGCCCGGTGACCTGGGAAGGGTTTGACGACGAGCGCGTCGAGGCGCTGAAACTGCCCTTCACCGTCATCCATGCCGGCACCGACGCGGCAATGTTCGCCGAGCTCGAGTCCGCCTATCAGCGCAACGCGCCGATCATGCTGTGGATCTATTCGCCGCACTGGGCGCCGGCCAAGTACAAGGGCGAGTGGGTGCAATTCCCCGAATACACGCCGGAGTGCTACACCGACCCGAAATGGGGCACCAACCCCGACGCCAAATATGACTGCGGCAAGCCGCATGGCGAAATCTGGAAATATGCCTGGGGCGGCATGAAGGAGAAATGGCCGGTCGCCTACAAGGTGGCCAAGGCCTATACGATCGACACCGACGAGCTCAACAAGATGAGCGGCGACATCGACCTCAACGGCAAGACGCCGGAAGAGGTCGCCGCCGCGTGGATCACCGCCCACGAGGCCGACTGGAAAGCCTGGGCGCAGTGACCGTTCCGACTGGAAACTGCGAGACCCGGCCGGGCATGGCCGGGTCTCTACTGCCCGTTCCAGAAGGACGAATGCATGAGCGACGCGACTGAACCGCAGGCCGCCGGCGCGCCCAGGGATGCGCGCCCGATAAAACTTGCCTGCCGCAATGTCTGGAAGCTGTTCGGCGCCAACGCCGCGAGCTTCATCCGCGAGCGCGCCGGCAAGGCGAGCCCCACCGACATAGCGGCGGCGGGACTGGTCGGCGCGGTACGCGCCGTCGACCTGGAAATCTGCCAGGGCGAGATCTTCATCATCATGGGGCTCTCGGGCTCAGGCAAGTCGACGCTGGTGCGCTGCATGTCGCGGCTGGTCGAGCCGAGCCACGGCAAGGTCGAGTTCGAAGGCAAGGACCTGCTGAAAATCTCCGATGCGGCGCTGATCGAGCTCAGGCGTCACCGCATGGGCATGGTGTTCCAGAATTTCGCGCTGCTGCCGCATCTCAACGTGCTCGACAACATCGCCTTTCCCTTGAGCATCCAGGGGCAGGACCGGGCGACGCGAGAGGGCCGCGCCCGCGAGGTGATCGAGCTCGTCGGCCTGCGCGGGCGCGAGCATTTCTATCCGCGCGAACTTTCCGGCGGCCAGCAGCAGCGCGTCGGCATCGCGCGCAGCCTTGCCACCAAGCCGGAGATCTGGTTCCTCGACGAGCCGTTCTCGGCGCTCGATCCGCTGATCCGTCGCGAGATGCAGGACGAATTGATGCGGCTGCAGACGATGCTGCACAAGACCATCGTCTTCATCACCCATGATTTCGACGAGGCGATCCGGCTCGCCGACCGCATCGCCATCATGAAGGACGGCGAGGTCATCCAGACCGGCACGCCGGAGGAGCTGGTGGTCAATCCGGCGACCGACTATGTCGCCGAGTTCACCCGCGACGTCGACCGCGCCAAGGTGATCTCGGCGAGGAGCCTGATGCGCGCTTGCGGCGGCACCGAGCATGGCGGCACGGTCTCGCCGGAGGCGAAGATCGCCAGCTTCTCGGCCGGTATCGTCGCCGCCGGCAAGCCCTTCGCCGTGATCAACGGCAGCGGCAAGCCGATCGGCGAAGTGACGCCGCAAGCGGTGATCGACCTGCTGGCCGGCATCGAGCGCAGCGGAGCCGGCGCATGACGGTGACGGCGAGCGTCAGCGAAGCCAGGCCGCCGGTCCAGCGCTGGCTGGCGATCTGGGCGCTGGCGCTTCTCGCGGTGCTGGTCGTGTTCCTGCTCGAGGACAAAGTGCCCTGGGCGGTCAACTATCCGGCCGACGCCGTCATTCCGGTCGCCGACTGGATCAGCGACCTGATGAAGTGGATAAAGGCGAGCTTCTCCTGGCTGACGCGCTCGATCACGGCGGTGCTTGGCGTGCCGCTCGATTTCGCGCTCGATCTTCTGGCCAAGAACTTCAAGATCGGCCATGGCGCTGACGCCTTCACCCTGCCGCGCCTGTCCTGGCTCGGCGTATGCGTTGCGGCGTTCCTCGCCGGCCGCGCCGCCGGCGGCTGGAAGTTGGGTGTGCTGGTCGGCGGCTGCTTTGCCTATGTCGCGCTGTTCGGCCAGTGGACCAGCGCCATGCTGACGCTGGCGTTGATCTCGATCGCGGTGCCGTTCTGCATCGTCACCGGCCTGTTCGTCGGCATCTGGGCCTGGCGCAAGCCCTGGGCGGAGAGGTTCGTCGTCTCCCCTGCCCTCGACCTGATGCAGACCATTCCAACCTTCGCCTATCTGATCCCGATGCTGCTCCTGTTCGGCAACAGCCCGGTGTCGGCGATGATCGCCACCGCCATCTTTGCCACGCCGCCGATGGTGCGGGCGACGATGCTCGGCCTGCAGCGCGTGCCATCGGAGATCGACGAGTTCAGTGAGATGGCCGGCTGCACGGCCAGGCAGAAATTGTGGCGCGTGCTTTTGCCCTCGGCGCGGCCAACGCTGATGGTCGGCGTCAACCAGGTCATTATGCTGGCCCTGAACATGGTGATCATCGCCTCGATGATCGGCGCCGGCGGCCTCGGCTATGACGTGCTGCTGGCGCTGCGGGCGCTGAAGGTGGGCGAAGCGATGGAGGCCGGCCTTGCCATCGTCGCTTTGGCCATCGCGCTCGATCGGCTGAGCCAGGCGATCGCCCACAACCAGGCGATGGGCCAGACGCATCGGGCGGCGGGCCTCAATTTCTGGCGGCGCTATCCCAACCTGACGTGGGCTGTCGCCATCCTTGTCGTCACCACGCTGCTCAGCCTGTTGGTGCCCAGCTTCGCGGCGGTGCCGAAAGCGATCACCTTCACGACGGCGCCGTTGTGGAAGGCGGCGGTGAACTGGGTGACGATCAATTTCTTCGACACGATCGAAGCCTTCCGGGTGGCGCTGATCCTTAACGTGCTCAATCCTGTGCGCGCCTTTTGCGAAGGTTTTCCGTGGCTTGGCGCTGTGTTCCTGCTCGGCCTTGCCGGCTACCAGCTCGGCGGCTCGCGGCTTGCCGCGCTGGTCGCGGGTCTCACCGCCTTCTGCGCGGTCACCGGGCTCTGGGAAAAGACCATGGCGACGGTCTATCTCTGCGGCATCTCCGCCTTCATCTCATGCCTGATCGGCATTCCGATCGGCTTTGCCGCCGCGCGCAGCGAGCGCTTCGAGAAGATCGTCACGCCGATCATCGACACGCTGCAGGTGCTGCCGTCCTTTTGCTTCATCATCCCGGTGGTGATGCTGTTCCGCGTCGGCGACGTCACCGCGATGATCGCGACGATAGCCTTCGCCGTCGTGCCGGCAATCCGCTACACCAACCACGGCATCCGCCAGGTGCCGCCGGCGCTGATCGAGGCGGCGAAGGTTTCGGGCTGCACGCCGCGCCAGACCTTCTTCCGGGTACAACTGCCGCTTGCGCTGCCCGAGATCATGCTCGGCGTCAACCAGACGATCCTGATGGCATTGGCGATGATCATCATCTGCGCCATGATCGGCACGCGTGACCTTGGCCAGGAAGTGTTCATCGCGCTGTCCAAGGCCGATTCCGGCCGCGGCATCGTGGCAGGCCTGGCGATCGCCTTCATCGGCATCGTCGCCGACCGGCTGTTCAACGCCTGGACAGCGAAAGCCAGGGCGAGGCTGGGGTAACACCCAAAGCGCCAAAACCACCCAAAGGAGAGAGAGTATGACCAGCCGGATAGCCAGCTGCGCCTGCGGCCAATTGCAGATCCGCTGCCAGCGGGAGCCCGACATAGTGTCGCTTTGCCATTGCCTGGACTGTCAGCGGCGGACCGGCAGCCCGTTCGGCGTAGCGGCCTTCTTCGATGCCGCAACGACCGAGATCACCGGGTCGTCGCGGACATTCCAGCGCGATTCCGACAGCGGCTGTCCCATCGCCTTCCACTTCTGCGGAACGTGCGGCTCGACGGTGTTCTGGTATCCGTCGCGACGGCCGGCGGCGGTCGCCGTTGCCGTCGGCTGTTTCGCCGATCCGTCGTTTCCGCCACCGACGCGGTCCGTCTACGACAAGCGCCGGCACGACTGGGTCGCCGTGCCGGCCTGACGGCAAGTGCACCGCTTCGCGAAGGCCTTACTCCGCCGCGACGCCCTTCACCTCGAGATAGCTCTCCATCGAGTCGTCCAGCGCCTGCAGCCAGGGCGTATGGTGCAGCGGCGCCATCGTGCCGGTCATCAGCGAGCGGTAGGCATGGTCGCGGAAGCCCATGATGTCCTCCACCTTGTGATGCTCCCACTCCATGAAAGTGTGGTTGACCGCCTCGACATCGAAGCCCGGATAGTCGGTCTGGTCCATCAGCTCTTTGGTGTAGTCGCCCTGGAACCAGATCATCTGCTCGGCGTCCTCCAGCGTCTCCTCGCGCGCGCGCCACTTGGCGCTATGCTCGGCCATCGCCTCGGCCGACGGCAGCTTGATGCGGGCCATGATGACGTCGCGCGCGTACCAGGCCTGCGCGTCGAACATGTTGAAGGTGTAGAACTGGTCCTGCATGCCGATATAGAACAGCTTCGAATTCTTCTCCCAGACGACGCCCTCGTAGAGGTCCAGCGGCCACATGCGGTTTGCGGTCTTGAGCTTGAGGTCGTCGGTGAGGAAGGGGAAGGAATGCAAATAGCCGGTGCACAGGATGATGGCGTCGACCTCCTTGGTGGTGCCGTCCTTGAAATGCGCGGTCTTGCCGACGACTTTCTGCAGCAGCGGCACCTCCTTCCAGTTCTCCGGCCATTTGAAGCCCATCGGCTTCGAGCGGTAGCTGGAGGTGATCGACTTGGCGCCGTATTTGTAGCACTGCGAACCGATGTCCTCGGCCGAATAGGAGCGACCGATGATCAAGATGTCCTTGCCCTTGAACTCCATGGCGTCGCGGAAGTCGTGGCTGTGCAGGATGCGGCCGTTGAAAGTGGCGAACCCCTCGAAGAACGGCACGTTGGGCACCGAGAAATGCCCGGAGGCGACGACGACATTGTCGAACTCTTCCGAGTAGGTGACGTCATTGCTGCGGTCATGCGCGGTGACGGTGAATCTCTTCGTCGCATCGGAATAGGTGACCATGCGCACCGGCGTGTTGAAGCGCACCCATTTGCGCACGCCTGATTTTTCGACGCGGCCCTTGATGTAATCCCAGAGCACAGCGCGCGGCGGATAGGAGGCGATCGGCCGGCCGAAATGCTCCTCGAAGGTGTAGTCGGCGAATTCGAGGCATTCCTTCGGCCCGTTCGACCAGAGATAGCGGTACATCGAGCCATGCACGGGGTCGCCATGCTCGTCGAGCCCGGTACGCCAGGTGTAGTTCCACAGGCCGCCCCAGTCGGACTGCTTCTCGAAGCAGACGACTTCCGGAATCTCGGCGCCCTTATCGGCGGCCGACTTGAAGGCTCGAAGCTGAGCCAAACCCGAGGGTCCTGCTCCGATGACGGCAACGCGACTGTTCATGGCGGGTCTCCCGTTCTCATTTTCCCTAGCGAAACAAATTTCACTGTCAGTGACAGTAATTGGCCCTCTTGTGCTGTCAATAACCAACTGCGTGAACGGCGTTGGCGTGCAGCGGATTTCACGCGGAAAACCGGCGACGGACAATTTGGCGAGGAATGGCCCTGCGACATAGGATGGCTTGCCGTCGCGTTTGCCCTCTTGTATCGCCGCCGAATATGTTCACCATGAGTGAAATTCTCGCAGAATCTGAGGGCGACATGGCGAAGAAGACTTCCGATCTCAAGCACGCTGCCGGCGCCACAAAGGGCAAGCCCTCGCCGAAGAGCATTGGCCCGAACGGGCGAACGATCCGCACGCCGCTCACCCAGGACCCGCATGCCATTCGCGACACGCGCGAAAAGGTGCTGGAAGTGGCGATCGGCCGCGAGGTGCGGGCATTCCGCAAGAAGCTCGGCATTACCGTCGCCGATCTCGCGACCGCCACCGACATTTCGCTCGGCATGCTGTCGAAGATCGAGAACGGCATCACTTCGCCGTCGCTGACGACGCTACAGGCGCTGTCGCGCGCGCTCGGCGTTCCGGTCACCGCCTTCTTCCGCCGCTTCGAGGAGGAGCACAGCGCCGTCTTCGTCAAGGCCGGCGAAGGCCTCGATGTCGAGCGCCGCGGCACGCGCGCCGGCCACCAGTACAATCTGCTCGGCCATATCGGCTCCAACACCAGCGGCGTCGTCGTCGAGCCTTATCTGATCACGCTGACTGAGGATTCGGACGTCTTCCCGACCTTCCAGCATGCCGGCATGGAGTTCCTTTACATGCTGGAGGGCGAGGTGGTGTACCGGCACGGCAGCAATCTCTATCCTATGAAACCTGGCGACAGCCTGTTCTTCGACGCCGACGCACCGCACGGACCGGAACAGCTGACGCGGCTGCCGATGCGGTACCTTTCCATCATCTGCTATCCGCAAAGCAGCGCTGGGTGATCGGCTGATCTCCCCCTTCGTGGGGGAGATTGGCAGGACAGAGGTGGGCGCTGTCCCGCCGACAGTTTCAATCCGGCCCAAACCCCGGGCTGGTCGGGCTCCCGTCGTCCAGCTTCGACAGCCACTCGACCAGCGTCGGCCTATAGCGGGTCAGGCCCTTGTAGGTGGCGAGCTCTTCCGGCAGGTCGCGGATGACGCGGTGCAGGCGACACGCCCATTTCGGCTGCGTCACCAGCTCGTCCATCTTGATCAGATAGCAGCGGATCGGGAAGACGATGCCGTTCGAGCGCGGCAGCCGCCAGAAGCTCTGCAGCTCGACGCGCAGATGCACCTTGTCGCCAACATTCTCCGGCGTGACCGTCGCCCGGTCCGGACCCCATTTGTGGTAGTTCTCCGGGCTGGTGTCGAGGCGCGGATTGATGGTCATCGTCCAGTTGAGCCGCCGCGCCGGCTTGCCCTGTTGGATGTTGGTGAGGAATTTCAGCGCACGGATGAAGATGCCCTTCTCGTGCGCCAGCGGCACCGGCGCGTGCCACTCGAAGAAGTTCATGCCGATGTCGAAATCGAGCGACCAATCGGCCTGGGTGGTGACCATGCCGGCATCCATCCACAGATTACCGTCGCGCTGATCGAGGATGCAGAAATCGCCCTGGCTCTGCCGGGTGATGTATTCCATCGGGCCATAGGGCAGCGTCGAGGTGTCGCCGAAGGTGAAGGTGTCGTCGATGCCGAGCGGCCGGTTGATCCAGCGCCAGCGGTCGCCGTCGCGCGTCAGCGTGAAATGCTCGGGATAGCCGAGCGCCTGCTGCTCCATCAAAAGCTCGAGCAGGTCCCAGCCGGCCAGCGTCATATGCGGCAGCGACTGGCAGCGCAGCGGATCCTCGGCCAGCACCAGCGCGCGATCCTGCATCTCGGCGACATAGTGCTCGTCGACGTCGATCAGGTTTTCCAGCACGCTGCCTTTCGGGCCGACGACATGCGGCTCGATGTTGACGGCATACATGTAGCTGTCTTCGTTGAACGGGAACGGAAAGCGCCTGATGTGCTCAGGGCTGTTGCGGAAGGTGTAGTCGTCCCGAAATGTTTCCTTGCGAAAGGTGATGCCCAAGCTCGCCTCCTATCTTTCCAGGACCAGCGACTTGCCCTCGAAGCGCGAGACGCAAGGCATGATCTTGCAGCCGGAGCGATGGTCTTCCTCGCTCAGCCAGTGGTCGTTGTGGATGAACTTGCCGTCTGCCGAGATGACATTGGTCTCGCACTGGCCGCAGACGCCGCCGCGGCAGAGATAGGGCGGATCGACGCCGGCGGCCTCGATCGCCTCGAGCAGACTCTGCTGCGAGCCGACACGGATCGTCTTGCCGCTGACGGCCAGCGCCACATCGAAGGGCGCGCCGGGCTGGGGCGCCGCGAAATGCTCGAAATGCACGGTTTCCGACGGCCAGCCGAGAGCGGCGGCGCGGTCGCGCACCCAGTTGATCATGCCGGCCGGGCCGCAGACGTAGAGATGCGTGCCGAGCGGCTGCGTCGAAAGCAGACGGTCGAGATCGATGCGCTCGTCGCGATCGTCGTGGTAAAGCTTCACCCGGCGGTCGTAGCGCTGCTGCAGGATATCGGCATATGTGCCGAGCGAAGCGGTGCGGCAGGTGTAATGCAGCTCGAAATTGCCACCCGACCCCGCCAGTTGCGCGGTTTGCGCCATGAACGGCGTGATGCCGATGCCGCCGGCCAGCATCAGGTGCTTCCTGGCTCTCAGGTCGAGCGAGAACAGGTTGACCGGATAGCTGATCACCATCTCGAGGCCGGGCTTGACCGACCTGTGCATGAACAGCGAGCCGCCGCGGCCGACATCGTCGCGGCGCACCGAGATCGTGTATTCGCTGGTATTGAGCGGTGAGCCCATCAGCGAATAGGGGTTGAGCCTGGTGCGGTCGCCGTCGCGCATCTCGACCACGACATGGGCGCCGCCTGAAAAGGTCGGCAGGAGTTCGCCGTCGCGGCGGCGGAAATGGAAGCGGGTGACCAGATCGTTGACGGGGGCGACATCGCTGACGACGACGTCGAGCTTGGTGGTGCCGGTGCTCATCGGAAGACCTCCTCCATCGGAGGAACCTCTGAGCGATCCTCGGCATTGATGCAGACGCCCTGGAAGGCGGCCAGGCGCCTTGAATAGTGGTCGCGCACCAGAAGCAGCAGGCCGCAATGCGCGCAGGTCGCCGGCTGCGTCGTCACGTTCTCGGTGATGCCCTTGCAGTGAACGCACTGCATGCGGCGCGCCAGCGAGCCGCGATGCTCGGTCTGCATGGAGGTGTGGTCGATGCCGGCCTCGAGCGCCACCTGCATGGCCTGGCCGATCAGCCCTTCGGTGCCGCTAAGATAGAGACGCAGGCCCATATGGGCGTTGGTCAGGGTCTGCCTCAATCGCGGCAGCAGGCTGGCGAAGGACGGCGCAATATGGAGCTGCGCCGGCTTCAGCGCTTCGAGAGCGCCAATGTGCTTGCCGTCGGGACCCGGAATGAAGACGATCTCGGCACCGTCGAAGAAACCGGCCGGCGCCTTGCCGGCCATGTCGATGATCGCGAGCGCGCCTTCGGCATCCGCCACGAATAGATGGTGCTTGCCGGGCTGCGGAGACAGGGTTCCGTAAACGGGCCGGCTGATGATCGTCTTGGCTGCCATTCTACCTTAGATCAGTTGGAGCATGATCTTTTCCGAAAACCGGTTCCCACTTTTCGGGATCATGCTCTAGTGCCTCGATACCCCTCCCCGTTGATAATGCCTCAGCCCTTGGCGGTGCGCTTGGTCTTTTTGGGATCGTCGAACGGCAATGGTTGCGCCGTCGCGTTGATCGCGCCGCTCCTGTTGCGGATCTCGAGCCTGGCGTCCTTGACGGCGCAGTCGACGTCGAGGCGGGCGATGCCCATCGACTTCTCGACCAGCGGCGAATACATGGCGCAGGTCACCACGCCAACCTTCTTGCCGTCGCGATAGACCGGCGCGCCTTCGTCGGCCGCCTCCTTGCCGTCGAGCAGGACGCCGTAAATCTTGAAGCGCTCCTTGCCCTTCAGGCGGTAGTGCTCCTCGGCGCCGCGGAAGCCGGTCTTGCCGGGGCTGACGGTGAAGTCGAGGCCGAGCTCCCACAGCGTGTCGCCGGGGCCTTCATTGTCAAAGGGATATTTCTGCGAATTGTCGTAGGGGTAGAAGAGCAGGTAGCTTTCGACGCGCAGCATATCCAGCGTGGTGAAGCGGCACGGGATGATGCCCGCGCTCTTGCCCTCGTCGAGGATCCTGTCCCAGATCGTGCCGGCGTCCTGGCCGCGGCAGAATATCTCGTAGCCGCGCTCGCCGGTGTAGCCGGTGCGCGAGATCATCACCGGAAGGCCGAACAACTGCGTCTGCATATGGTGGAAGTAGTTGAGGTCGCGGATGCCCGGCACGTGCTTGGCCAGGTAGTCGACGGCGGTCGGTCCTTGCAGCGACAGGTCGTGCAGATTGTCGTCGAAGCGCAGCGAGACGTCGCGGCCCACAGCTGCCCGCTGCAACTCTTCATGGCCGGTGCCCGACCCGTGCACCACCATCCAGCTGTTGGGGCTGATGCGGTAGATGATGCAGTCATCGGTGAACTTGCCGGCCTCGTTCAGCATGCAGGCATAGGCCGACTTGCCGGGATAGATCTTCTCGACGTCGCGGGTGGTGGCGAGGTCGATCAGATGTGCGGCATGCGGCCCGGTGATGTGGACCTTCTTCAGGCCCGACACGTCCATCAGGCCGGCCTTGGTGCGGATGGCGACATATTCCTCATCGGCATCCTTGTCGTAGGTCCAGGCGGTGCCCATGCCGCTCCAGTCCTCGAGCTTCGAGCCGAGCGCGCGATGGCGGTCCGCCAAGGTCGAAAATCTCCAGGATGCCGTCATCCGATCGTCCTCCGTCAGAAAGTCATTGCTGTTCCCTGCTCCTTGGCTCGATGGCCGGAGCTTTGATCGAATATTGACCGCAAACGGCGAAGCGCTGCAATCCCCTTGAAGCAAATAATTTCATTGTCAGGCAAAATTCTTGACCTGGAACGAACGGTTCACAAACCGTAAATCCGGCTTGACAATTCCGGAATTCGGTCGGAACTTATGAAAAAAATTTCACTCTGTTGAAAGAGCGGGACGCCCGGCCGATTCGGGTTCGGACGTCGAGAGAAGGGGAAAACCGATGTCCGACCTGCAGCAGCGCATCAATGCGCTGTACCGTTCCGACGTGCGCGGATCCGCGCTCCTGATCATCTGCCTGTGGGCGACGATCCTCTTCGTCCTCATCATGGCATGGCCGTACATTCCGGACGCCGGCATCAAGCTGGTCGTCGCGGTCGCCGCCGCCGCAGTGCTGATCTTCAACACGGCCGCCATCCTGGCGATGGTCAACCACTACAAAGAAGACAAGGACTTCATCTACGGGCTCGACATCAAGAACGCCGATGCGTTCCGCAACCGCAAGGGGTAGACAGCATGTCCCGCTACACGCCGCCGGAACAGAGCAAGGCCGGCCAGATTTTCGACATCGCTGTCGTCGTGGTGGCCATTTTCGTGGCGCTGTGGCTGCCGCTGAAGCTCGGCCTCGCCGGAGCGGCGAAGTCCATCGATCCGCTCGACGCCAAGACCTGGGACGCGCTTGGCCAGAACGCCACCATGGCCTCGATCTGGGAGAAGCTCGGCTATACGCCCGAGACCGCGCACGACATCATCCAGAATCGGTTCCACTACATTATCGACTGGCCGACGCTGATCATCATGGCGATCGTGCTGATCGCCTATTTCGTCTTCCTGTTCCGCGCATCGGACCGGGAATATCGCGACGTCATCAACGAAAAATTCGACGACAAGTAATCCGGGGGCACGCTCATGTGGATACCGCTGTCTTACGCCTGCTGGGGCATCTCGATCGTGCTCGCGCTGTGGATGCTCTACGACTGGTTCAAGGTCGACTCGGCCTATTCCGAAGAGGTCTTGACCTCGTCGCGCGAAGGCGAGCTTGAAGCCGTCTCCGAGAAGCACCGGATCTGAGTGGGGATTGATCGATGACGGTCGCGCTTGACAACACCACCACCATCCACGGCGAGAGGGTCTCGCTGCTCCGGGTGCTCGGCCCCGCTCATGTCTGGGCGCTTGGCGTCGGCATCGTGCTGGTCGGCGAATTCACCGGCTGGAACTTCTCGGCCGACAAGGGCGGCGCGCTGGCGGCGCTGATCGTCTGCTGGATCGTCGGCCTGCTCTATACCTCGGTCGCCATGATCGATTCCGAGGTGACCTCGACCGTCGCCGCTGCCGGCGGCCAGTACGCGCAGGCCAAGCACATCGTCGGGCCGTTGATGGCCTTTAACGTCGCACTCTTCCTGGTCTTCGCCTACACGATGCTCGAAGTGTCGGACGCAATCCTGCTCGGCGACACGATAGTCGCCAAGGCCGGCGTCGAGGGGCTTACCCACAATTCCTTCATCGCCGCCACCATCGTGGTGCTGGCATGGCTCAACTATCGCGGCGTGCTGATGACGCTCAACGTCAACTTCATCATCACCGCGATCGCCTACATTTCGATCGTCATCCTGTTCTTCTCGGTGAGCCCGTGGACGCAAGGGGCGGTGCTGAAGCTCAACGAGCTGGTGACGCCCGGCAATGCGCTGCCCTATGGCTGGATCGGCGTCATCGCCGCCTTCCAGTTCGGCATCTGGTACTATCTCGGCATCGAGGGCACGACGCAGGCCGCCGAGGAAGTGCGCTCGCCGGCGCGTTCGCTGCCCTACGGCACCATGGCCGGCATGATCACGCTTCTGATCGCCGCCGCCATGACATGGTATGTCTGCGCCTCGATGATGCCGTGGGAATATCTCGGCATCACCTATTATCCGTTGTGGGACGCCGGCAAGCTGACCGGCAGCCCGCTGCTCGAGAACCTGCTGTTCATCGCGACGCTGCTGGCCGCGCTTGCCTCCGCCAATGGCTGCATCAACGATGCGGCGCGCGCCTGGTTCTCGCTCGGCCGCGACCGCTATCTGCCGAGCTGGTTCTCGGCGGTGCATCCGAGATACCGCACGCCCTACCGCTCGATCCTGTTCCTGCTGCCGATCGCGCTCGCCTTCGCCTTCATCGCCGATCTCAACCAGGCGATCACCTTCTCGATCCTGTCGGGCGTGCTGCAGTACACTTTCATGAGCATCAACATCATGATGTTCCGCAAGAAGTGGCCGCTGGGCTCGATCCGTCGCGGCTACACGCATCCCTTCCATCCGCTGCCGGCGATCGTGCTGTTCTGCCTGTGCGTGGTCACCTTCTTCGCCATCTTCCTCGGCTTCGGCTCGCAGCTGATCGCGATGACCATCTTCTATTTCCTGATCTCGCTGTGGTTCCACTTCTATCGCTACAAATTCGTGCGCCGCGGCGACCAGTTCACCATGCCGTGGCCGAAGCCGCAGGGCTATTGAGTGGAAAGTAAGCCCGCCGGCTGACGGTGGGCTCTGGCGCGTCGAGATGTCTGAGTTGACGTCAACTTTACTTGTCGGGGCGATTGCGCTTGCCGTCGTCGTCCACCTCGCCTGGCTCGCGCGCAAAAGCCGCAAACGGGCCAGGGCGGGGCTTGCCGCCGACACCGCCGACATTCGCTCCGTCATCGCCGACGCCATCGATGTCTCAGACGGCACCGCCGGTGTCCTCACCTGGGCGGGCACCTGGAACGGGCGTCGTGTGCAGGTCCGCACCATCATCGACACGCTGGCGACGCGAAAACTGCCGACGCGATGGCTGAGCGTCACGGTCACCGAGCCTGTCGATGTGCCGGGAACCTTCGACATGATGATGCGGCCGGGTTCGGCGACCACCTTCTCCAATTTCGATCACCTTGGCCATACGCTGCCGGCGGCCGCCAGCTTTCCCGCCGAAGCGGTGCTGCGCAC
>NZ_RZOJ01000690.1:0-1590 GCF_003998845.1 Mesorhizobium sp. M4A.F.Ca.ET.022.05.2.1
GTCGCCGAAGATCGCCACCTTCTCCTTGGCGATGATCGCCTCCGCGATGCGGGAGGCGGCCTTGTCCATATCGGTGAGCGAGGCCGGGTTCGGCAGCAGGTCGCGGATCGTCGGGTCGAGGAAGCGCTCTGTCTGCTCCGCGCTGACGCCGCGCCCGGCCAACACCCTTGCCACGATGTCCGGGACGCCATGGCCCTGCGCGATGGCGAGCGCCGTCATGTCCTGCCGTTCAGTCAGCCGATGCTCCCACGAGACACCGGTCGCCGATTGCCTGACATCCAGGAAAAGCCGTCTTTCGCCCGTCATGCGACGCGCCGTCCGCATATTTTCATAGTGCCGATACTAATATGCGACGGCCAATCGGGACGGAATCAAAACTTTTCCAGATCCTGGTGACGCGCTTTGATCTCGCGCACCGTCCGCGACGACGAGCGCAGCACGATCGTGTGCGTGGTGATGTAGGTGCGGCCGAACTTGACGCCGTCGAGCATGTTGCCGTCGGTGACGCCGGTCGCCGCGAACAGCACGTCGCCGCGCGCCATGTCCTTCGCCTGGTAGACCCGCTTCGGGTCGGCAATGCCCATCTTGGCCGCGCGCGCCACCTTCTCCGGCGTATCGAGGATCAGCCGCCCCTGCATCTGGCCACCGGTGCAGCGCAACGCCGCCGCCGCCAACACGCCTTCCGGAGCGCCGCCGGTGCCGAGATAGATGTCGATGCCGGTCTCGTCGGGGTCCGTGGTGTGGATGACGCCGGCGACATCGCCGTCGCCGATCAGCCTTATCGCCGCGCCGGTCGCGCGCACCGCGTCGATCAATTTGGCGTGGCGTGGGCGGTCGAGGATGCAAGCGGTGATGTCGGACACCGCGACACCCTTGGCCTTGGCCAGGCTGGCGATGTTTTCGGCCGGCGTCGCGTCGATGTCGATGACGCCGTCGGCATAGCCCGGCCCGATGGCGATCTTGTCCATATAGACGTCGGGCGCGAATAGCAGGCTGCCCTTTTCCGCGATGGCGATGACGGCAAGCGCATTGGGCAGGTTCTTGGCGCAGATCGTCGTGCCTTCGAGCGGATCGAGCGCGATATCGACCGCCGGACCTATGCCGGTACCGACCTCCTCGCCGATATAGAGCATCGGCGCCTCGTCGCGCTCGCCCTCGCCGATCACCACCGTGCCCTTGATAGCCAGCCGGTTCAGCTCCTGGCGCATGGCGTCGACCGCGACCTGGTCGGCCGCCTTCTCGTCGCCCCGCCCGCGCAGCCTGGCAGCCGCCACCGCCGCCCGCTCGGTGACGCGCACCAGTTCCATGGTGAGTATCCGGTCAAGGCCGGCGACAATGTTCTGGGCCACGTTCATCTGTGGGAAATCCTCGTTGACGCGAGCGGTCGTATCTTGAGTCGCTCTAACACTTGTTTTGAGCAATTCGGCGGGGAAAACCGCTGCGCAGTTTTCCTGGAATTGCTCCCGCCTCCCGCAGAGGCGCGTTTCTTGTGTCAAAGCTCCGTGACAACGGCAAGACTTGGCCGGGGATTTTTTGAAATCCCAGCAATATCAATCGATTGAAGGCGAAGTTGGTCCGAACTATTCGGCC
>NZ_RZOJ01000691.1:0-1582 GCF_003998845.1 Mesorhizobium sp. M4A.F.Ca.ET.022.05.2.1
CCGCCAGGGTGCAGCGTGCAGCTCGCGCCTCGCTCTGACCCCCGCATCACCGCCGGCATCGCCGCGCTAGGCGCCATCACCTTGCTGATCGGCGGGGCGTTTGCCGGCCTCGTCCTTGAAGGCGCGCATGATTTCTCCGGCGCCGCCTCGGCCTTCGATCCCTATCTGCTGCGTGTCGTCCGCTTCACGCTCTGGCAGGCGCTGTTGTCGACCCTGCTTTCCGTTGTGCCGGCGCTGTTCGTCGCGCGCGCGCTCTCGCGGCATCCGCGTTTTCCGGGCCGCGGGCTGATCCTGCAGCTCTTCGCCCTGCCGCTGGCGCTGCCGGCCATTGTCGCGGCGCTCGGCATCCTGGCGCTCTACGGCAATGCCGGCTACTTCTCCGGCCTGCTCGGCGGACGGAACTGGCCGGGCATCTACGGACTGTCCGGCATCCTCGTTGCCCATGTCTTCTTCAACTTGCCCCTGGCCACGCGGCTGTTCCTCGAGGCGCTGGGCACGGTGCCGGCCAATCACTGGCGATTGGCAAGCCAGCTCGGCATGGGCGGTCGGCCCGCCTTCCGGCTGATCGAATGGCCGGCGTTGCGGGCAGCGCTGCCCGGTGTCTCCGGGCTGGTCTTCATGCTTTGCATCACCTCCTTCACCATCGTGCTGACGCTCGGCGGCGGGCCGGCCGCCACGACGCTGGAGGTCGCCATCTACCAGGCGCTGCGCTTCGATTTCGATCCGGCGCGGGCGGTGACGCTGACGCTGCTGCAGATCGCGCTGACCTTCGCCGTAGTGCTTGCACTGACGCGGCTCGGCGCCAACACCGTCGGCGACGCCAACCTGCCGGTGGCGCCGCGCCGGTACTTTTCGGCGAGCCCGGCGGAAACCTCGCTGAACGCGGCTCTGATCGTGCTCGCGCTGCTGTTCGTCGCCGGACCGATGGCGGCCACGGTCGCGGCGGGCCTCGGCGCCGATCTCGGCCGGCTCGCCGGCGAGAGCGCGGTGCGGCAGGCGACGCAGACCAGCGTGGTGCTGGCCTTCCTGTCGGCGTCGCTCGCGGTGGCGATGTCGCTGGCGCTGATCGCGGCGCGCCGGGCGCTGGCCTTGAAGCGCTGTGCCGGCCGCAAGACATTGCTGGAGCACGCAACGGATACCGGTGCCGGGTTCGTCCTCGTCGTACCGCCCATCGTCGTCGGCGCCGGCTGGTTCCTGCTTTTGCGTACGGTCAGCGACGTCTTTGCCCTCGCCCCGGTGATGGTCGTCGCAGTCAACGCGGTGATGGCGATGCCCTTTGCCATCCGCGCGATCCGCCCCGCCTACGATGCAGCAAGCGAGCGCCACGAGAGGCTCTGCCTGCTGCTCGGCATATCAGGCTGGAACCGGCTCAGCCTGGTCGACTGGCCGTCGCTCAGGCGGCCGCTCGCAACCGGCTTCGCCTTCGCCATGGCCCTGTCGCTCGGCGATCTCGGCGTAATCGCGCTGTTCGGCAGCGATTCCGTGCAGACCTTGCCCTATCTTCTGCTGGCGCGCATGGGCAGCTATCGCACCGCCGACGCCGCCGGCCTTGCCTTGCTGCTCGGTCTCGTCTGCCTGGCGC
>NZ_RZOJ01000692.1:0-1574 GCF_003998845.1 Mesorhizobium sp. M4A.F.Ca.ET.022.05.2.1
ATCAAGGGCGGCGAAGTCATTTCCTGTCTTTATGACACGGTTCCCCTGCGCTCGGCCGCCTTTTGCCATGAGGGCATGCCGCCCGCCTTCAGCGCATGGTTTCAGACGGCGCTGGCCTATTCGACCGGCTTTGTCTGCATCTCGCGCGCGGTCGCCGACGAATTGCTGGATCTGCTCGCGGGCATCCGGTTCCCGCGCCCGATGAAAGTCGGCTACTGGCAGCTTGGCGCGGACTTCGCCAAGGGGCCGACCGTATCCAAGCCGGCGCGCGCGAGCACAGGCGCGATGCGCCCCCGTTTCCTGATGGTCGGAACGCTGGAGCCGCGCAAAGGCCATCGCGTTGCGCTGGATGCCTTCGAGGCGTTGTGGGCCGACGGTTTTGACATCGAACTGATCATCGTCGGGAAAACCGGGTGGGGAACGGCGTATCTCGACGACCGCATCAGGCGCCATGCGGAGTTCGGCAAGCGCCTGCATCTGCACTCACAGGTCGACGATGGCGACCTGGCCACGCTTTACACTGGTTGCGACGCGCTGATCGCGGCCTCCTTCGCCGAAGGTTTCGGCCTGCCCATCGTCGAGGCGGGCCATTTCGGCAAGCCGGTGATAGCCAGCGACATTCCGGTGTTCCGGGAGGTGGGCAAGGGCGCGGCCGCCGCGTCCTTCTTCGAAGCCGGCTCTGCCGCCGCACTTGGCGCGGCGGTCAAGGACTTCCTGAACAGCACAGCCACGGCCAAGACCGGCGATGCCTCGTGGCCAACCTGGTCCGAGAGCGCCACACAGCTCGAAGATGTGGTCGTCGGGCAGAAATGGTACAAGCTCTACGAGCCGAAGGATCCAAGACCCCTCGCCCTGCGGACCGATCTCGGCACCACGCGGGTCATGGCGCCCCTCGAGGAAGAACAGCGCGCTCACCGTCTGGAGTTCGTGGAGGGCCCCTGCGCGACCGATGACGGCGCCGCGTTGAAGATCGTCGTCAATGTGACCAACCTCTCCGACACGGTCTGGTCGAGTCTCTGCGCAGCCGACGGACAGCTAGGCGTCACGCTGAGCTACCACGCGCTCGACGCTGCCGGCCAGTCAATCCAGTACAACAACGCGCGCACCAATATCCCGTTCGTTCTGGTGCCGGGCGACACGATCTACCTGGCTGTGAATGTACCGATGTCGCTGAAAAACAGCGGCGCCGAATTCGTCGAAATTGAACTCGTCCAGGAGGGAAACTGTTGGTTCGGCAACCCTCTTCGCGTGGCGTTGTAGTCGGCTCACAACCACCAACCTCGTTCAGCACGATCATTCTGCAGGTCACTTGTTTGTCGGCCCCAGCCAACGGCAGCCAACAGCGTCGAGACGGATAACTTTGCGGCCCCTGAGGGTTGGCTGGCGCCTGTCATTGTGTTGGCTGGTCGTTCATGCCATTCGAAAATGGTGACCCGGAAAGCGGAGTGGCTACAGAGCACATGTCGAACAGTCTGAAAACCCTGCTGGCGGGAGTTACCCTTTTTCCGCTGGTCCTTGTCGCCAATGGCGCAATTCCTGGCTACATGAGCCCGACTGCGGGACAGGCGTTCTGG
>NZ_RZOJ01000693.1:0-1572 GCF_003998845.1 Mesorhizobium sp. M4A.F.Ca.ET.022.05.2.1
GAAGAGCTTGGAGCTTTCATCCCGGCTGACGACTACAAGCTTCCCGACGGCCGCATCATCGCACCCGGCGAATTCTTCGCCGATGTCGAACTGGCGCGCCAGCAGGGCTTCAGCGAGACATCGGCGCTCGCCGACCGCTTCACCTGGTGCATGGCCGCCCCGATCCGCGACGGCCATGGCGCCATCAACAAGACGCTGTGCTTCGTCCTGCCCGTCGACACGCCGCAAGCGCGACGAAGCGAATTGCTGGCCTTGCTGCGCGAACGCGCCGGCGGCCTGTCGCTGGCGGGAAGCTAGATTTTGCCGACTGGCCTCGCCAAGTTCGACCACGAGATCGCGACGCCGGCCGAAACGCGCAGGATGCTCGGCCTGAAAGGCGGAGGCTCCGGATTCCGATGCGCCGGGCTGCTTTGTGAAACGCGTCCGCTGCCAGGCAACGCCGCCGGGCCATCGGTCCCTGCCCTCTTGGCTGCACGAGGAAATGAGCGGCAAGACGGAGTTTAACCACGGGTCTCTGCCGGCGCGCGGCCTATGTTCCGGGATGCGTCGATAGCCGCGCGACTGGTCCTGCGGCCATGCGCCGAATATCAGTAGCGGCCCTAATATTAACTGTTATGCCAAGCAGGATGTTGACGCCTCCTCGCTGACAGGGTTAATAATACCCTAATATAAGCGTCGAATAAAATGGCCCCCGACCGGCAACAACGGGTTAAGCGACGCTAAAGGGGCTAGGGGAAACACAGCACGGCGGCCAGTACCGCCGCAGCCATCACCATTTGAGCCACAGCCCGCCCGTGACTGGCCACACGTTGTGCTGGCCATCGCTGGGCGTCGGCATCGAGGCCTTCGGGTGCGCTGACACAATCGACATGTGCCGGAATCTGCGTGCCGGGCGTGCAACATTTCAGTCAAGAAGCGGCTGGTCTTTCAATGGGGTCGACAGGCGGTGGGGCGTCTGTCGTTAAACAACAGGGGTGAAAAATGGCTACTCAGGTCACCGGTGCCGGCGGCACCACGACGTCTTTTTCCAACACACCGCAGGCGAAGGACGACATCTTCTTTTCTTCGGAAGATGCCGGTAGCGTCCTGATTCTGAATGTTCTAGCGAACGACCTGGGCGGGGCGGCCAAAACGCTCTACTCCATCGACGACACCGTCAGTGCGTCGATAGCGACGAAGACCTATGCGCCGGCGGACCTGCTGACCAAGGACATTACATACTCAAGCTCCGACGACAGCGCGGGAGCCGCCGGGACCACCGACACCAGCCTCCTGGGCGCCAGGATCTGGATAGCCAGTGACGGCACGATCCATTACAGCACGGCCAGTATCGACGGACTGTTGCAGTCGCTTGCCGCCGGGCAGATCCTTGTCGACAAGGTGACCTACGCCATCCAGCTCGGCAACGGCACGCTGAGCTGGGCCACGGCCACCATCCAGTTCACCGGCACCAACGACAAGCCGGACATCCATCTGGTGACGACGGACAAAGACGCCGCCTCGCTGACCGAGACCAGTGCGCCGCTGACGGCGAGCGGCACGCTGACGGTGAACGACGCCGATGTCTCCGAC
>NZ_RZOJ01000694.1:0-1568 GCF_003998845.1 Mesorhizobium sp. M4A.F.Ca.ET.022.05.2.1
ATGCGCGTCGGCCAGCACCTGGATTTCGATATGGCGCGGATCGACGACGAACTTCTCGATGAAGACGCGGTCGTCGCCGAACGAGCTTTTCGCTTCCGAGCGCGCCCTGTCGAAGCCGTCGCGCACCTCGGCCTTGTTCCAGGCGATGCGCATGCCCTTGCCGCCGCCGCCGGCCGAGGCCTTGATCATCACCGGATAGCCGATCTCGCCGGCGATCTTCTCGGCATGGTCGGCATCCTCGATGACACCCAGCCAGCCCGGCACGGTCGAGACCTTGGCCTTGCTGGCGAACTTCTTCGATTCGATCTTGTCGCCCATTGCCCTGATGGCCTTGGGCTTGGGGCCGATGAAGACGATGCCCTCCGTCTCCAGCGCCTCGCAGAAGGAGGCGCGTTCCGACAGGAACCCGTAGCCGGGATGCACGGCTTCGGCGCCGGTCTCCTTGCAGGCAGCGATGATCTTTTCGGCCACCAGATAGCTCTGCGCCGCCGGCGAAGGCCCGATATGCACGGCCTCGTCGGCCATCTCGACATGCACGGCATCGCGATCGGCATCCGAATAGACCGCGACGGTAGCGATGCCCATCTTGCGCGCCGTCTTGATCACACGGCAGGCGATCTCGCCGCGATTGGCGATCAGGATTTTCTTGAACATGCTGGCGTCGTTTCCTCCGGCGAGGAACCAGTTCTATGGACAATCCCCCTACGGCTCAAGTGGCCGGGCGCGGCGCGCATCCGCCCTGCCCAGATTGCGAATACCGCGCCGAAAAACGTCGCAAGGGAAGTTGGCCGCCGCCGCCGAACTCTGTAGAGTGTTGTTTGGGCTCACTGCGGAGGGCTGGCGGGCATTGCGCCTCGCCGGGCAGGCTCAATAAGCCGGCCTCATCAAAAGTTTGTCGATTGCCTTGGGAGGAACTGCCTCATGAAAACGCGCGCCGCTGTCGCTGTCGCCGCCGGAAAGCCGCTGGAGATCATGGAGGTCGACCTCGACGGCCCGCGTGACGGTGAAGTGCTGGTCGAGATCAAGGCGACCGGCATCTGTCACACCGACGAGTTCACGCTGTCGGGTGCCGATCCCGAAGGCCTGTTTCCGGCCATCCTCGGCCATGAGGGCGCCGGCGTCGTCGTTGACGTCGGCAAGGGTGTGACCTCGGTCAAGAAGGGCGACCATGTCATCCCGCTCTATACGCCGGAATGCCGGCAGTGCCCGTCCTGCCTGTCGCGCAAGACCAACCTCTGCACCGCCATCCGCGCCGCGCAAGGCCAAGGCTTGATGCCGGACGGCTCGTCGCGCTTCTCGATGGGCAAGGACAAGCTGTTCCACTACATGGGCTGCTCGACCTTCTCCAACTTCACCGTGCTGCCGGAGATCGCGGTCGCCAAGGTCAATCCCGACGCCCCCTTCGACAAGATCTGCTACATCGGCTGCGGCGTCACCACCGGCATCGGCGCCGTCATCAACACGGCCAAGGTCGAGCAGGGTGCTACCGCCGTCGTCTTCGGCCTCGGCGGCATCGGCCTCAACGTCATCCAGGGCCTGAAGCTCGCCGGCGCCGACATGATCATCGG
>NZ_RZOJ01000695.1:0-1552 GCF_003998845.1 Mesorhizobium sp. M4A.F.Ca.ET.022.05.2.1
GGCGCGACCCGTGCCGGCGGAGGCGATTGTGGCCATCGATGCGGCCCTGCGACGGCGCGTCGCAGGCGAGCCGGTGCACCGAATCCTCGGGTTTCGCGAGTTCTACGGACTGAGGCTATGGCTCTCGCCGGAGACGCTGGAGCCGCGCCCCGACACCGAGACGTTGGTCGAGGCGATCCTGCCCTTCGCCAAGGCAACGGCGGAGCGGCAAGGCGAATGCCGTATCCTCGATCTCGGCACCGGTAGTGGCGCCATCGCGCTGGCGCTGCTTAGCGCCGTTCCCGGCGCTGTCGCGACCGGTGTCGACATAGCCGCGGGTGCGCTGGCAACAGCCATGCGCAATGCCCGTGACCTGGGGCTCGCCGACCGGTTCGAAACGCTTGAATCCAACTGGTTTGCAAAAGTTTCCGGCAGCTACCATGTAATTGCCGCAAACCCTCCCTATATATCTCGGCAAGACATAGGAAATCTGCAGGACGAGGTCCGCGGTTTCGATCCGCATCTGGCGCTTGACGGCGGCGCGGACGGTCTGGACCCCTACAGGATCATAGCCGCTGAGGCGGCGGGCTTTCTGGAAACCGAAGGCTTGGTCGTGGTCGAGATCGGCCACACGCAGCGAATCGAAGTGGCGGACATCTTCACGGCAGCCGGCTATCGGTTGGCCGATAAGTTTCGCGACCTCGGCGGTAACGACAGGGCTCTGGTGTTCGAACGCGCAAAGCCCTGATGCAGTGCGAAAAAGGGCTTGGCAATGCCCGGGAATGCAGCTAGGGTCAAAGTAGCCGGATGAGACGAAGCAGGCAGTGCTCTTAGCGATTCGGTTTTCCTTGGAAATAGCTGCCTTCTTGCGCGATCGACGCCAATGCTTCGTGCGGGAATCGTCCGGCAAGTGATGTAACCGGAACAGGATGGCACGTGGCGCCAACGCAATTGATGCGGGCGAACGCCGGTGAAGAAACGAAACGGCTGGCTGCATGAGCGCCTCCGTTCGCGAAGAGTTTTCAAAAATTTCACACTGAAGAGAGTCGAATGAGGCCACAACAGCAGAACAGGCGCATGCGCGGTCGCAATAACAATGGCGGCGGCGGTGGCAACAACAACAACCGCAAGGGCCCCAATCCCCTGACGCGCAACTACGAGAGCAACGGCCCGGATGTGAAGATCCGCGGATCGGCTCAGCAGATCGCCGAAAAATACGCCGCACTCGCCCGTGACGCGCAAAGCTCCGGCGACCGGGTGATGGCGGAAAACTATCTTCAGCACGCCGAACACTACAATCGCATCATTGCCGCCGCGCAGGCGCAGATGCCGATCCAGAACGTCCAGCAGAATCGCGACGATTTCGATGACGACGCGGACGAGGATCGCGACGAGTTCGACACTGTCGGCAACAGCAATGCCGGCGAAGCTCCGGCCGCGGCCGCCAACCAAGGTGCCGGCCCGCAGCCGGTGATCGAGGGCGAGCTGGCCTTCAATCAGGACAATGGAAACGGCCGCGACAATGGCCAACGCGATGGCCATGGCCGCGACAATGGCGGGCGCCACCGCGACC
>NZ_RZOJ01000696.1:0-1522 GCF_003998845.1 Mesorhizobium sp. M4A.F.Ca.ET.022.05.2.1
GTTCTCTAATTGCGAGCCCAGGGTCAACCGCTTTCTAGCCTTGCCGATATCCGGAACGTGCAGCGTGACCTTCACGCAGCTCCTCGCCGGTCAGCCTACGGTGCTGACGTATCCACAGACCTAAATAACCGCTCACGCCCTTCATTGGCGGATCGTTCTAGCAACTCGTCGACCGCCAGATAAAGTTTCTACTGGCCCTTGGACGAATGACCTGCCTCCTGCCGGTTTCAGCGTTCTCTTCGTGGTCGAACAGTGCTCGCCACAGCATGGCATCGGACGCTGCGGCTCCCAATGTCAGCAACGCAGTCCGCTCCGATGGAAACGCTGCATAGCTCCTGGCGGGTTTGCCGCTGCTCGTCCCGGCAAGGGACAAGATTACCGTCGAGCGACGGATTTCTTCGGGTTCACCTCCATCTTCATGCGACTGCCTCCGCTTCAGCGGCCGACCATCGGAAGGATACGCCATCCACCCACATGCGGTGCATGACTACTGCTAGCTTTCGTGCGACGGCGATCTTTGCCTTCTTCAAGCCGCTCCGCTTGGCGATCCGCAGGCCCCAGGCTTTGAGCGCCGACCACTTCTCGACCCTTGTCAGGAGCGTGCCGGCGGCCTCAAATAAATAGGTACGGACAAGACCGTCTCCGCATTTTGAGATGCCCCTGTTGCGATCGATTTCACCCGACTGATAACATCGCGGTGTCAGGCCGAAGTACGCGCCAACGCTTCTGGATTTCGCAAACTTGGACGGATCATCGACCGCTGTCACGAACGCAAGGGCCGTGAGGACGCCCACGCCAGGAATGGCCATAAGCTGCCGGCACACAGCACTCCCTCGAGCACGACTCATCAGTTGGCGGTCAAGCTGCCGAATCTGCTCCTTCAGGCAGGAATGGACGCACAGCATCGACCGCACGGTTTGATTGAGCATGGGGTCGCTATTGTCGCACGCCTCATCCACGAGCCGTTCGAACGGCTCGCCCGTTCGTCTTGACAGAACGACGCCAAAAGTTTTGAGAATGCCCCTGATCTGATTGGTGACCTCTACCCGCATTCCGACGAGTTGAGCTCGTGCTCCAAGCATCGAGCGGACCGCGTGGCTGTCGAGACTCTTTACCCCGACCTCCCGATACCAGCCCGCCTTGACGATCTGGGCCAATCCATATGCATCATTCTTGTCGGTCTTGTTGACCTGGCCACTCATGGTCGCCTGCGCATGGCGGGAATCAAGACATAGCACCGGTAGCCCCATCGCCTTCAACGCGTGCCAGTGCCAGGTGGACAGGGGACCGCTTTCGAGCCCAATGCGCAAAACATCGGGTGCTTTGGATCTGATGTTTCCGGCTATGTCTTCTGGCGTCGATAGGCACTTTCCTTGCCAGACAAGCTTACCGTCGCTGCCGATAACGCACAGGTGGGTCATCTCCTGCGAGACGTCTAACCCAACAAATTGGTCCATGGTGGCCTCCATGAGAATCATTGACGGCGAAGAATCTATCGCCCGCAATTACCCCATGTCAGCAT
>NZ_RZOJ01000697.1:0-1522 GCF_003998845.1 Mesorhizobium sp. M4A.F.Ca.ET.022.05.2.1
AAGCATCACCGTCATCATCATCACCGCAAGCATCACCACCACCATCATCATCACCACCACAAGAAGGTCCTGGCGAAGAAGGCCTGAGCAAGCCGGCTTATCCGACAGGAAGGGCGGTTTTTGGTTTTGCCACAGCCGGCCTTCCTGCCGTGATCCGCAGCGCCGCATTGCATGGTTCGGCAAGACGTCGCCTCGTCCTGGCCGCAGCCCGGCTGCTGCTAACGCTTCGCCACCCTGCTCTTGTCTTCCGCTTCATCCGGAAGCTCGGCTACCTGCCTAATCCCGCCGCGCCGCGCAGCCATCACGAATTGATGCTCTGGCGAAAAATCGTCGACCGCGATCCGCTGTTCGTGACGCTGACCGACAAGCTTGCGGCCAAGGACTATATCCGCCGCATCTGTCTTGAAATGCCCCGGGCCTTTATGCCGGCGAGGTCACCATCTATTCCGCAGCCGGCTGCTGCACGTGGACCAATCCGGTTATCATGGCGGCGATCGAGCGAAACTGGCGGCTCGACCGGTCGGACTTTCTTCGCAGACGGCATCGCGGCATCGCCGGCCTCTTTGCCTGCGCACTCATTGCCCGGTGCTTGCCGAGACGCATGACCGGCGGGGCGGCACTCGCCAGGCCTGAAAACCGGTCCGACAAGAAATCAAACCGAGACGTGAACCTTTCCTCTCCGGGGCGCACCAAGCCTGCATGGACGCCAAGAAGGCGCTCCCCAACCCAGAAGGACGCCGGAACGGCGAACCTCGATCAAAGAGAAGGAAATGCTCAAATGACCAACTTCACCAACTTCAAGCGCATCTCGCTCGCCGCGGCCATAGCCGTCTCGGCCTTCGGCTCGGTTTCCGTCCCGAACTCGGCCGTCGCCGGCACGCACCCCACCGGCGACGGCGGCGCGGTCTGTAAGGGCGCAGGCTCGTGTCTGGTGCTGGAGATCGACTGCAAGGGCACCTACACCGACGCCACCGACAAGAACGGCACCGTTTACGGCAAGTGCAGCCAGGTCATGAAGATCGATCCGACGAAGCGGCTCAAGCTCGCGAACTGATCGCGTGCCATCAAGGAAAATGGCGGCCATCCGCGCGACGGCCGCCATTTTCCTTTGCCTTGATCATGATGCGGCAGGCACTGTTCGCAGGCCGGCATCAACCTGAATGTCAACCCACCCTAGCGCACCTGGTCGAGCAGGCGCTTACACTCCAACAGGTCGAACAGCGCCTCCTGCAGCAGCGCGCGGTTGTCACGCGATAGTTTCGAGGAGTCCGGCTGGACCGGGCCTTCGTCGTCGCTCTTGCCGAGGCCGAAAAAGCGACGGCTGGGTTTCACCCTGGGCTGGCCGACAAGCATCTCGTCGTCGGCGCCGCGTGGCTGGGCCGCCGGTGTCAGCGGCACCTGTTCGGCCTGCCGGCGCTGCGCGATCGCCTCGACGGCCGCCATGTCGCCATTGCCGATGGCAACCAGGAAATGGTTGCCGTTCTCGCGCAACAGCTTCTGCACGCCCTTGATGGTGTAGCCC
>NZ_RZOJ01000698.1:0-1502 GCF_003998845.1 Mesorhizobium sp. M4A.F.Ca.ET.022.05.2.1
GCCGACCATTTGCCTTAGACGCGCAGGATGATCTTGCCGAACACGTCGCGGCCTTCCATGCGCTTCAGCGCCGCGTCGATGTCGTCGAAGCCGACCTCGGTGTCGATGACGGGAGCGACGAGGCCGGCCGCCATCTTCTGCATCGCATCGGCCATGTTCTCCATGCGGCAGCCGAAGGAGCCGAGCAGCTTCAGCTGCTGCTGGAAGAGCTGCATCAGATTGACCTGTGTCGACACGCCGGAGGTGGAGCCGCATGTGACCAGGCGGCCGCCGCGCTTCAGGCACAGCATCGAGCCGGCGAAGGTGTCGGCGCCGACATGCTCGAAGACGACGTCGACGCCCTTCTTCTTGGTCAGCTTGCGCACGACGCCTTCGAAACGGTCCTCGCGGTAGTTGATGACATGGTCGGCCCCCAACGCCTTGGCCTTGTCGATCTTGTCGTTCGAGCCGACCGTGGTGATGACGGTGCAACCCATCTTCTTCGCCAACTGGATCGCGGCGGTGCCGATGCCGGAGCCGCCGGCATGGACGAGGATCGTCTCGCCGGGCTCGAGTTTCGCATTGTCGAACAGCATGTGCTCGACCGTGCCGAAAGTAACAGGCGCGACCGCCGCGCCGATCTCGGTGACGCCGGGCGGGGCGGGGACCAGCAGGCGGGCCGGCAGATTGATCTTCTCTTGCGCGAAGCCGTCGAGGTGGAAGCCATGAACGCCGGAGACGTGCTCGCAAAGATTGTCGCGTCCTTCGCGGCATGCACGGCAAAGGCCGCACGTGCGCGCGCCATAGATCGACACCAATTGCCCCGGCAGGAGGCTGGAGACGCCGGGGCCGACGGCGTCGACCTCGCCCGACGCCTCGGCGCCGACGACCAGCGGCAGCTTACGCTTGGCGAAGGCCATGCCGCGCCAGCCCCAGACGTCGATATGGTTCAGCGCCACCGCCTTGATGCGCAGCGTCACTTCGCCAAGCGAAGGCGGCGGGGGAGGCGGCAGGTCCACCGTTTCAAGACGGCGGTCCTCGATAAGTTGCAATGCGCGCATGGGGCCTGTCAGTTCGTCAAAAGCGGGAAAACGTCCGCTTAGACCGGTTCCCTCGCCATGACAAGGCACGTGTTCTGGCCGCCGAAGCCGAAGGAGTTCGACAAAACGGTGCCCACCTCGGCATTACGCTTCTTGTTGGGCACCACGTCGAGCACGATCGCCGGGTCGGGATTGTCGTAGTTGATGGTCGGCGGGATGACGCTTTCGCGCATCGTCATCAGCGAGAAAGCGGCCTCGACCGCGCCGGCTGCCGACAGGGTGTGGCCGATCATCGACTTGTTGGACGAGATCGGCATCGAGCCGATCCGCCCGCCGAACACGGTCGACAGCGACAGATGCTCCATCTTGTCGTTTTCCGGCGTCGAGGTGCCATGCGCGTTGACGTAGTCAATCTCGTCCTCGCTCAGGCCGGCATCGGCAAGCGCGGCGCGCACCGCCGCGATCGCCGGCGAACCGTCTGGC
>NZ_RZOJ01000699.1:0-1501 GCF_003998845.1 Mesorhizobium sp. M4A.F.Ca.ET.022.05.2.1
GCCCTACTTAAAGCCGGCCCATTAGGTCGGCTTTTTCTTTGCGCGACGCTCAGCCCGGGATTGCCGAGGGTGCGAGGCCCTCGCCGAACAGCGCGGCCAGGTCCCGCGCCGGCCGTTCGGCCTCCGGCCGCAGCCGGATGGCGAACTCGGCCGTCGGAACCGGCGGCAAGCCAAGCTCGCGCGGCGCTTCGACAATGCCGGAATGGGCAAAGCGCGCCGTGCGCAGGGTCAGCGCGATGCCGGCATCGACCGCCGTGCGCAGGCCGGCGAGGCTGGCGCTGCCGGCGGCGATGCGATAGCGGCGGCCCGCCGCGTCGAGCGCCGCAAGCGCTGCTTCGCGAAAACCGCAATGCGGATCGAGCAGTGCCAGAGGTAACTCCTCTTCGCGCGCAGCCAGCCCTTTTTGCGAGCAGAGCCAGCGCATCGGCTCGCCGATCACCGCGACCTCGTCCGATGCCGGGGCCTGGCGCATGGTGATCGCGAGATCGAGCTGGCCGGCCTGCAGTGCCTGTGCAAGCTCGGCCGAGCGGCCGACGCGCAATTCGATCCTGACGCGCGGATGGCTGACGGCGAAGGAGCGCAGCAGCTCCGGCAGGCCACGATCGGCAAAATCCTGCGTCGTGCCGATGGCAACGCGGCCGCCGGCACGCGCGCCCTTCAGCGCCAGCCAGGCCTCGGTGTGGACGGCGAGGATGCGTCGGGCATGGCCGACCAGATCCTCGCCGGCGGGCGTCAGGCCGCGCCCGCGGCCTTGGGGAGCAAGCAGCGGCTCGCCGACGATCTCCTCCAGCCGCTGCATCTGCGCCGTCACCGCCGACGGCGAGCGGCCGACGACGGAAGCCGCATTCGCCAGGGAACCGCCATCGACGAAAGCAAGGAAGGTCCTGAGGAGGTCTGGGTCGAGCACTTGCATAATTCGATGATATCGAATCTTTTCTTCGAAACAATTCGATTTTTTTGATTCAATGATCGTGACATGGTTTCTTCCAACGGCGAGGAAGCGCCGCTCACAACGAGGAGAAAGAAAATGCCGATCATCAATGTCAGCGTCACCGGCAAGCCCGACGCCGCTTTGTCCGCCACTATCGCCAAGGAGGTGACCGAGATCACCGCCAAGCAGTTGCGCAAGGACCCGACCATCACCGCGGTCGCCATCAGCTATATCGATCCGCAGCACTGGTTCGCCGGCGGCAAGTCGCTGGCCGAGCATGATTCCAATACTTTCTGGCTCGACATCAAGGTGGTCGACGGCACCAACACCAAGCTCGAGCTCGAAGCCTATCTCCAGGCGATCTTCGCCGCCTTCGGCCGCCTGCTGGGCGGCGTGCATGAGGAGAGCTACGCCTTCGTGCACGAGGTTCCGGCCGCCGCCTATGGCTACGGCGGCAAGACGCAGGAGTTCCGTTTCATCAGCGGCAGGCTGAAGGCGGCGTAGCCCGGCGCCCTCTCCTTCTCCCCTTGTGGGAGAAGGTGGCCGAGCGAAGCTCGGTCGGATGAGGGG